>CAYOHF010000040.1:0-26981 GCA_964403695.1 uncultured Woeseiaceae bacterium
ACATCGCCCGCTGGGCGGGCTCCTACATTACTAATTAGCATTGTAGGAGCCCGCCGTACGATAGTTAAGATCGATTAAAAGCTGGCGCGATCTGTCTATCGGCACGGGCGATTACGGGCCATTCAAGTCAACCTGACCCTTCGTCCGGGCGCCGATTCTGAGTTTATGGGACAGCCGTGACCACTGACTCCATCAGTGCGTGTCTTCACTGGCCAGGGAGATTTTCCAATAAGAAGCGTTTGATATTCTCGCCCATCACCATACGAATCTCGTCCTCTGTAAAGTTCGCCTGCAACATGGCATCGGTAAGCACGGCCAGTTCGCCGGCATCAAACATTACCGCCGTCCCGCCATCGTAATCTGACCCCAGCGCTACGTGGCTAACACCCATTAGGTCGATCGCATATCGAATCGCTGCTACGACACCTCGCGGCGTGGCATCGCAGACCGCAGCGTCCCAGAAGCCTATGCCGATCAAGCCACCTTTGCTCGCGACCTTCTGCATGAGGGAATCATCGAGGTTTCTGGCGGTATCGCAGGCACCCTTAACGCCCCCATGAGAAAGGACGACCGGAGAACCTGATAGCTCCAATACATCCTCAACCATCTGCGGAGATGCATGGGCTATGTCGATGATCAGACCAAGCTCATTCGCGCGACTGATTACAGACCGACCAAATTCGTTCAAGCCTTCGCCGCTAATACCGTGTAGCGAGCCACCCAGTTCATTATCGAAGAAATGCGTCAGGCCCATTATGCGCAGGCCCTGATCAAACAGTAAGTCGAGGTTTTCTATGTCACCTTCGAGCGGGTGAGCGCCTTCAATGAGGTAGATGCCAGCGATTGCGGGATCACCATTTTCTCTATGCGCAACAAAGGCACGCATATCCTGTTTACTGGTAACTACCGTCAATTCACTCTGTTCCGCCAGCTTGTGTAATTTTTCAAGTTGATAGACAGCGCGTTCGTAAATGCTGGTCCACGTCCTTGCCGGCCAAAAAGACGCAATGGCAAGCAGTGTAATGTTGTCGGAATCTGCTTCGTTACTTTCGTAGTTCTGCCCGGAAGGGCTCTTGGTCGTTGCACTAAATACCTGCAATGCCACATTTCCCTTATGAAGCCGGGGCAGATCGATGTGCCCAATGCTCGAATTCTCGCGCAGATCGCGTTTCCAGAGCAGTGAATCAGAGTGCAGGTCTGCAACAAACAGAGATTCGTGAAGTTTCGTCGCTCGTTCACTCACCAAATACGGTTCGTGTGGCAAATTTACATTCATCGAGTTTTCGATCTTGCCCGGCAAGATAAAGTGCACGAACAGCAAAGCCGAAATTGCAATAACGCCAATAATAAGCAGAGCTCGTTTCATTTTTTTTCCTGAAGAATCACCAGCGGCAGATTATAAAGAGGTAGACGTGAAATGACCTGCATCGCTCTCGATGGCCAGCAATAACTCGGTCAGGTCATGATAGGCGAGGGCGTTTTTTCCAGTGGCGTCGGTTATCCGCTGCATCCGCGAGTAAATAGTATTGGGATGCACTGACAGGTCCTTGGCGGTTTGCAGCGCATTCATATTGGCGTTGGCATACGCATGCAACGTTTTGCACAGAGATCCACGCGATTTCTGATCAGCAGCTTGTAGGTCCTCCAGCCAGGACGGCAGTGCTGCCTGAATGTTGTCGCGAGCGTGGCGAATCAGCATCTGCCGAAACGGAATTTGCGAGTAAGGCATCACGCGGTTGGAGACGCTGGCGAAATCGAGCGCCAGGCTAGCTTCATTGTGGGCTCGTCGAATGTGCGAGGTGGAGGGTGCATCATTGCTCATGCCGATGACAGCCGCCGGCCCTACCTGGAGCAGTCGCGGATAAACTCGCTCTGCGAGCAGAGATTGCGGAGCAGTCCAGCCGGACAAGCGTCGCGTGCTGGATATGACAATCGTGACCAGCTCGTCTCGTACTCCGGCAAGCAATCGTACTGGTGTTTCGCGCAGAGCCTGACTAATTGATTCGACCATGCGTTGTGCGCGTGCCGGGTTTTTCATTTCCCGTGGATCGACGGACCGCGCAACCACTACACAGAAGGACTGGCGCTGTTCCAGGTAACCGGATCGCCGCAGCAATTGAGCGGTCCTGCTGTCCGACTCGTCATAGCCGCTGAGCAGCGTATTTAGCAGCTCGGTACGCCGGTCGCCTTCTGCTTCAGCGAGCAGTCTAGTGTGGTCGACGTATGCGGATGTGGCGATTGTGCTGATGGTGTCGGTGTACTCAAAAGCAAAGTCCGCCGCGGCAGCAACAACCCGACGAACCTGTGAGGAAGAATCTGCAACCGCCAGTGCCGCATCGCGAACCCGGCCGGAAATAATCCGATGGCTGCATCGATAGGTGTGCAACAGCGCCTCGAGGGGAAATCGTTGCTGAGCCCGCTTTTGTGCGTAACTGCTGACGAATTCGAAATCGCCAGGTTCCGCCCCGGTCAACAGGCGACAAAGCTCGAAAACCAGCGCTTCAAGATGCTGCCGAAGCTCTGGCAATACATCCGGATTGGCGCTGCTGGAGAATGCACCGACCTCATCAATGACTCGCTTGTGCAAATCCTCCGCAATGACCGCTGCTGCATGCTGCAGAGGAGCGGCAATCCCGGGCACCACACCGTGTGCTTGCAGGGCATCGACGGATTGCTGAAGAACCATTTTATGCGTGGTGAGAGACACAATAATGTGCAGTCTACACAATTTGATGTGCTAAATAGCCGCAATCCACCCGATGATTCACCCAAAAACTGTGTGTACTCTCCACTTTCAATGACTTATACGTATTTCACAGGAGAATATAATGGCCAAGTATTTATTCATTTATCATGGTGGCGATCACCCCGAGACCGAGGCCGAGGTTAAGGAGGTCCTGGATGCCTGGGGTGCATGGATGGGCGCCATGGGCGCCGCGGTAATAGATGGCGGTAACCCGGTCGGCATGTCCAGCACCGTTAACAGCGATGGCTCGGTGACTGGCAACGGCGGATCAAATCCAGCGAGTGGTTATGGCCTTTTTGAAGCGCCTGATCTTGATGATGCCCTGGCGAAAGCCAAAGGTTGCCCGATCCTGGCAGCAGGCGGGTCTATCGAAGTCGCTGAAGCGATTGATATGTAAGTCAGCAAAGGCCGGGCCGTGAGTGCCCGGCCGCTGTCTCTTTGACGGTTTACGCGACGCGGGTTTTCTCGCTATGCATCTGGTCGCGCAGGTACTCATCGTAGGTACCGTTGAAGTCGATGATACCCGCCGGCGTCATTTCGATAATGCGCGTGGCGAGTGACGATACAAAATCACGATCATGACTGATGAAAATCAACGTGCCAGGATAATTTTCGAGCGCCAGGTTCAGTGCCTCGATGGACTCCATGTCGAGGTGATTGGTCGGTTCGTCCATTACCATCACATTCGGTTTTTGCAGGATCAGTTTGCCGAACATCAGGCGGCGTTGCTCGCCGCCGGATACTACTTTCACGGATTTCTCACTCTCATCCCTGGAGAACAGCATCCGCCCCAGTGTGGCGCGCAATAATTCCTCACCAGCACCCGACGGTTGCCACTGGGTAATCCAGTCAAACAAGGTCACGTCGTTTTCAAATTCCGCCGCATTATCCTGTGCGAAATATCCGGTCCGGGCATTCTCGGACCATTTCACATCACCGGTGTCGACATCGATCTCGTTAAGCAAGCAACGGGCCAGTGTGGTCTTGCCTATGCCATTCGGTCCCAAAATCGCAACTCGCGAACCGGCCTCGATAGTCAGATTAAGATTCTCGAACAACGGGCCCTCGTCAAAGCCCTTGCTGATGTTGGTCGCCCCTACCGCAATACGCCGCAACGGTTTGTCCTGTTCAAAGCGAATAAACGGGCTAACCCTGCTGGACGGTTTGATGTCTTCAAGTTTGATTTTCTCGAGTTGCCGCGCGCGCGAAGTTGCCTGGCGTGCCTTGGAGGCGTTAGCAGAGAAGCGGCTGACAAAGGCCTGCAGCTCAGCCATCTTCACTTTCTTCTTGGCATTGTCCGCATGCATGCGTTCTCGTGCCTGCGTGGCTGCAGTCATGTATTCATCATAGTTGCCTGGAAATACGTGCAGTTTGCCGTAATCAAGATCGGCCATGTGCGAGCACACACTGTTCAGAAAGTGGCGATCATGCGAGATGATAACCATCGTGGATTTGCTCGCGTCCAGGAATTCTTCCAGCCAGCGTATGGCGTTGATATCGAGGTTATTGGTGGGCTCATCCAGGAGCAAAACATCCGGCTCTGAAAACAGTGCCTGTGCCAGTAACACCCTGAGCTTCCAGCCGGGTGCGACGGCGCTCATGGGTCCTTCGTGTTGCTCAACCGGGATGCCGATGCCCTCGAGCAGTTCGCCGGCACGCGCTTCAGCGGAATAACCGTCCATTTCCGCGAACTCGGTTTCAAGATCTGCAACCTGCATTCCTTCTTCATCACTCATCTCGGCGAGCGAATAAAGCCGGTTACGTTCCTGCATCACCTGCCACAGTTCTTCGTAGCCAACCATGACCGCATCGAGCACGCGGAAATCCTCATAGGCAAACTGATCCTGGGACAGCTGACCAATCCGCACGTTGGGCTCTGTGGAGACGTTACCTGCACTTGGCTCCAGCTCGCCCGCCAGGATTTTCATCAGGGTTGATTTGCCAGAACCGTTTGCGCCAATCAGGCCATATCGATTGCCATTGCCGAACTTGACCGAGACATTTTCAAACAAAGGTTTGGCGCCGAACTGAATCGACAGATTTGCAGCAGAAATCACGAGTGTGTACCAGGTAAAAAGAGTGAATCAGCGGCCAACAGGCATTGATCGTCAGACCGTAAATGTCTGATAGTTAAGGAAATGCGGCGTCAGGTGGCTGGTTTGGGGGCGCATAATAGCAAAATTGCCGGCGCGTAGGGAGATTGCACAAAAAAGACGGGGATACGGGGACAGTGAGCGTAACTCCGTACTGACCCTGGTCCAACCGTACAGTTAGGGCCAATGTCCCCCGAATCAGGTTGCAGCTCCCTGACTTGATCGTGCGACGGAACCGCGCCAAACTTGGGTAATCTAACCGGGAGATCCAAAATCGCTAAAATAATGAGAATGGCGGCGGCAGCCGCTCTAACCTGTTTCCTCGCGTCGGCTGCACTCGCAGATCACTCGTATATCGACTTTGATGCTGATGGAAACATGGTCATTTCCGGACCGTTTGACGTAACCATTCCGAAGCCCGCTGGCGCCAGGCTCGGCGGCCCGGAACATACAACACCGAGTTTCATGTCTGAGGATCTGAAAGTATCCAGAGCCGGTTTTTTCGGGGACCATCAGTTTGTCATGGTTGACGTTGAGACAACCAACGCGTCTGCCGGCGCGCTGACTAACAAGAATCTGCCGGTCTATGAACTTGCTGGTCAGGAATTCAGAGCCCGCACGGCCTGCCTCGATATTTCTCAGGCAGAGCTCGATGCGGACGACGACCCGATATTTGAATTTATCGAAGGCCAGTCTGTACAGATCGTGCCTGCCGTAAACGTATTGCAACTCTTCGTATCAAACGACGATGGAACGGCCGAGGCAAAAATTCTCTTCATCCGTAATTTGCCTGGTAGCTGTGATGCAATGACGGCGGATTTTGAAGTCGAATTTAAGGCAGCGTTTGAGCGTTTTGTTGAAGCGGTACGAAAAGCCAACTAGCTATCGCGGCAAACTCGTCACGAGTCGCGAGGAATAGAGCAGACGCCCCGGTTGTTGTTGGCTCCTGCGAGCTCTATTTTCGTCGACTCTCGATTCGGGCGAGCCTGCCCTCATAATTGAAAGTCAGGACTCTGAACATACCGCCTTGTTCATAAATCCAGGTGTCGCTGTTTTTAATTGTCGGTTCCCCGCATTTTCTTAATACTTCGTACATTCCGGTACTGTTCTTGCCACCACCGCTATAGATCAGATAGGTGCCGCAACGCATCGATCGATCCGCAGCATTCGCCTGGCCTGCAAGCAAGGCTAAAATCAATGCTGTCGCCGCAATTTTCGCTACGTTAAACATTATAAACTCTCGCTACAGAATATTTTTACGGCAAAGTAAATGTCAGCACCGGTATCTGCATAATTCCGGCGGCGAGGTTCAACATAGTGCCGTCGGACAAGTCGGCCGCCAGTGCATGCACTGGCGAGCGAACCGTCATTTTGCCCGAGCCGCTTATGCCGGAAAATCTGCCGGTGCCGCCGGTGAGTTTGAACTCGCCGAGACAAAATCCTTTCATGCCTTCACAGGCTAGTTCTGCGAAAACGGCATCTTCGGTCGACACGACGATCGTGCAATTGCCGGTGCTGGAAGTGCTTTGGCTACTAATTTCAATGCCTTGGATTATCGGGCATTGAACGAATGCCTCATCCATTTCGCCCTCGGCAGATTCGATATACATGATGCCCTCAATGGAGCCCTGAAATTGGAGCTTGTCGATACCGATTGGATAAATTTGCCCCTGTCCCTGCCAGGGAATAACTGCCGAGACTGTTTTGGTGTCTGCACAAGACATGCCTGACCAACCACAGAGTATTAGTATTGCAGTCACATAATGAAGTCTATTCTGCGCACGGACCATGTTTGTGTCGCTCGTCTATGTATGGGCAGGAAAGGATACCACGAGAACAAATCCCCAATATCAGGTCGCGAGCCAGGACCACCGCTCCCCCAAATATGAAACATCATGCTCGGCCCACTGCAATTAGGGGGACAGTGACCATAACTCAGCAAAATAAGGGGACAGTAACCCTAACTTCAACCTTCCGGCAGATTTGCAGACAACGCTGGGTTGATCTATATGGCAATCTTGATTGCATTCGTCAATCGATCAACAGCAGGTGACTACATGCCAAGGATGGCGCGTCTCGTAATTCCCGGTTACCCTCATCACGTGACGCAGCGAGGAAATCGGCGGCAACAAACATTCTTCGAAGATGCTGATTATCTGGCCTACATTGACTTGCTTTGCGAGTTAAAAGAATCAACAGGTGTTGAGATATGGGCGTATTGCCTTATGCCCAACCATATCCATGTAGTTGCCGTACCGCAGCATAAACAGAGCTTAGCAAAGTTCTTTGGAGTCGCTCACCATCGCTATGCACGGCGCGTTAATTCAGTCAATGAATGGCGCGGGCATTTATGGCAGGAGCGTTTTCACTCAGTTGTAATGGATGATGTTCATTTGCTCACCGCGGTTCGCTACATCGAACTTAATCCGGTTCGCGCCGGTCTGTGTGCCCTCGCAGAAGAATGGCGTTGGTCAAGCGTTCATGCACATCTTCGTGATATGCCAGACAACCTGGTAAGCATCGCACCGATGCGCGAGCGAGTATCAGACTGGCGTCGGTACCTGTCGGAAGAGAATGAACCCGGTCTCCTGGATAATCTGCGAGAGCACACGAGAACCGGGCGACCAGCAGGCGACAGGAAATTTCTCGAACGATTGGAAAAAGTGTCCGGGAGGAGGCTGCGACGACGAAAGCCGGGACCAGCGCCAAATAGATAGGGTCACTGTCCCCCTAACAAATAGATAGGGTCACTGTCCCCCTAACCCCTTACGCCGTCATTGCGTGGCGGTAAATCACTTAACCGGTTGATTGTAAAGACAATCAACTGATCTGCCCATGGTTGGAACTGTGAAGTGGTTGGCAGTTTGGAGCAATCCCAGAAGACATAATTATCCATCGCCTGTCCATCCATTTTGGAGATGTCTCAGTGGGCATACGCTCATCTTTACAAGTACTGATGGTTCTCTGCATTTCGCTCGTTGCGGCTTCTGTTGCAAGTGCAGGCGAGATGTACATTACGCCATCCGTTAGCTATATCGATGACGACTCAAAACGTGCTGCCGACGATACTGTTGGCGGCCAGGTTGCTGTGGGCTGGAAATTTTCAGATCGCGTGTTTGCAGAGGGTGTGCTCGGTTACGCTGATATGCCCGGCTTTTTTCAGGACATAGACATCACGGAATTGTCCGCAAATGTGCTGTTTTCGCTGGGACCCGAGACGCGCTTGTCTCCGTATGTCCTTGCCGGTACCGGCGTCATGAGAACCACCTCGAATGTACTCGAGTCTGAAACCTCGGCGTTGGCCAACCTTGGCATCGGTGTGATGTACGGCTTTGGCGAGGGTCCGTTATCTTTGCGGCTTGAGTGGCGTACGCGCTTTGAACTCTTCAACACCACGACTTACACCGATCAAATCGCCTCACTTGCTTTGCAATACGCATTCGGCAAAGATCCTTATGTCATGCCGATACCGGAGCCGGTGGAGCGTGATTCGGATTCCGACAGTGTTCTCGATAACTCTGATGTCTGCCAGCGCACGCCCGCAGGGCAAAGTGTCAATTCACGCGGTTGCCCGCTCGATAGCGATGCCGACAGCGTCGCTGATGATTTCGACAGCTGCCTGAATACTCCCAGGGGTGCGATAGTCGATGCCAGTGGTTGTGAACCCGACAACGATCACGACAATGTTCCCAATCATCTTGACCGATGTCCCGCTACGACCAGCGACGTCCGCGTTGACTCGAAGGGTTGTGAAATCCGCTCAGTTATCGAACTGCCCGGTGTTAGTTTCGAATCGAATTCAGATGAGCTTCTGCCAGGTGCAGAGTCAGTGATTATCGATGCCGCTGCAACACTGCGTTTGAACAACGACTTCATCATCGAGGTTGCGGGGTACACGGATAGCTCCGGCGCCGCCGAATACAACCTCACGCTATCGAGAAGCCGTGCTAATACGGTATTGAACTACCTGATCACGTACGGCGCGAACCCCGCCAACCTGACGGCAAGAGGTTACGGCGAAGCGGAGCCTGTCGCTGACAATACAACCGCTGAGGGCAGGGTTGCCAACCGCCGGGTAGAGCTGCGAATTCTGAATCGTTAAGAGATCGGGGCACCGGGTCGATCGGTCAGGCCCTAACCGCATCGATTGCCAGCGCTGCCCGGATGATTACCGGTCATTCATTAGCCCCAGTAATCTTGCCTGTTTCCGGCGCGCCGGGATATCTCCGCTACGCTAACCAGCTCCGGCATGCCGCCGTGCCGTGGATCGTAACTAACTGTTTTAAAAATAAAAAACACATCCGAGCGGCAATTCGGGTACTCTTGCGCGAGCAGTAGTCTGGACCATATCGACAAGACGTAATATGGTAGCAATTGCCTATGTGCAGGCCTGCATAACGACGAATAGAGCGAGCGCGGATCTATGGATAATCTGCGCCGTGCTTACAGGCCTTGCACGTTCGTGCGAATAACACCCCAGTCCATTCAGTTCGGAGCGATTTTGATGGTAAACGGCACGTTCTTGCGAGCAGGTATCTTGTTCGGAATCTTTTGTATGGCAGGCCCTGTTGTAAACGCCGCCGAATTGTATGTTACGCCGGCAATTACCTATGTCGATGACGATCCGGACCGAGCTGCAGATGACGTTGCTAGCGCTCAGCTTAGCGTTGGCTGGAAACTTTCACCACGCGTGTTTGTAGAGGGCGTGCTCGGTTACGCGGATATGCCTGGTTTTTATCAGGACATTGACATCGTGGACTTAACCGCAAACGTGCTGTTTTCGCTGGGACCCGACACGCGCTTGTCGCCGTACGTCCTGGCCGGCACCGGCATCATGAGAACCTCCTCGAACGTGCTTGAGACTGAAACCTCGGCGTTAGCGAATCTTGGTATAGGTGTAATGTATCGTTTTGGTGAGAGCCCGGTGTCTTTGCGACTGGAGTATCGCCAGCGTTTCGAGCTTTACAATACGGTTACCTATAATGATCCAATCTCCTCACTGGGTATTCAGTACTCCTTCGGCAAAAAAGCAGAACCCTATGTCGCGCCAGTATGGCGTGATGGAGACGAAGACAATGACGGCATCCTCAACAGCGCTGATGTATGCCCGGGCACTCCGGTAGGACAATCAGTTAACGCACGCGGTTGCCCACGAGACAGCGACTTCGATGGCGTGGGTGATGATGACGACCAGTGTCCGAGAACCGCCCGCGGGGCAGTCGTGAATGTGGTTGGCTGTAGTGATGATCAAGACGTCGATGGCTACAAAAACACTGTCGACGAGTGCCTCGAGACCAATCTGGGCGCACGGGTTGACGTAGGTGGTTGCCAGATTCTCGCGGTCATCGACTTGCCGAGCGTCAAATTCGAAACGGGTTCGGATACGATCATAGACGGTTATCAAATTGAGCTGAATCGCGCTGCTGAATCCCTGGTAGCGCACCCGGAGTACGTTGTAGAAGTTGCCGGTTACACGGACAACGCCGGGGTCTATGCGGCTAACCAGGCATTGTCCGAAGTTCGTGCTATCAGGGTTCGCGAGTATTTGATCAGCCAGGGTGTTAATCCGGATAGCATAACCGCACGAGGTTATGGTGAAGCAGGACCGGTGGCTGACAACGGAACGGCGGAGGGCAGAGAGACCAACCGCCGTGTCGAAATTCGAATTTTGAATTTCTAATCGATTTAGACAATTTGTGTGCTCCGGCAGTCTGTCATTGACTGTCGGGGCCGCTCCTTTCGCGACAACACTCCCTCTCGACAAATAAATGCGACAGATTGCTCTAAACAGGGGAGCAGAATAATTGGCTGCAAATGCCCAGCACCTGAGCGAACAAATCCCGGAGAGTTAAATGAAGTTTTTTGCAATGCTGCTGTCAGGATTGATCGGACTTGCGTCAGTCGTGCAAGCGCAGGAGATAAGCTGGCCGCAAGAATTGACCGGCGAAAATGGCAGTGTTGTAATAATTTATCAACCACAGGTAGAAGTATTCACGGGCAATAATCTCGAAGCCCGGGCCGCGGTATCAGTAAAGTCATCACAAACAGGGAACACTCCGGTATTCGGTGCTGTATGGATTGAAGCAAAGCTCGATACCAATCGGGACACACGCACTGCAGTTATCCGTGATATTGAGGTCAGTGATGTCCGGATCGCAGACGCGAGCAATGAACAATTGGACGCGCTCGCCGAATTCATAGAAGGGAGTCTGCAGGGTTCATCCCTTGAAATTTCCGTTGATCAGCTTCTGTCTGACCTTGACGCGGCAGGCAACGTTGTCGGTGAGGCTGATCTAAAACACACACCGCCGGAGATTATTCTGTCTACGGAACCGGCGATGCTCGTAAGCATTGATGGTGGTCCTGTACTGCAGGAAATCGAGGGGTCCGAATACCAACGCGTTGTGAACTCGGCGTTTCTCATCGTCAACGCTGGCAAGACGAACTATTTGTACGCTGGCAGCAACGCGTGGTTCTCGGCAAGCGAGGTCAGCGGGCCCTGGAGCCTGGCCGCGCGGGTGCCGGATGACATCAAGAGCCTGGTCGAACCCGCCGAAGATGACGGTACCGATCTTAGTGAAATGAAAATCATCATTGCGACCGAACCAACCGAATTGCTGGTCGCAGATGGCAAGCCATCGTGGACACCAGTAGAGGGAATGAATCTCCTTTATATGGATAACTCCGACAGCAACGCTTTCCTCGAGTTGTCGACGCAGAAGTACTACCTGCTGCTTTCTGGTCGCTGGTACCGGGGCGAGGGTATGGAGGGAGACCTGCAATGGATTCACGTACCAAATGATGAATTGCCGGAGCCGTTTAAGGATATCCCGGTAGATTCGGTCAATGGTGCTGTCCTAAGCCAGGTCGCCGGCACACAACAGGCGCGAGATGCAGTGCTGGACAATACGATCCCGCAGACCGCCGCCATTAATCGCGATGATTCGTCTTTTACTGTTGCCTACGACGGCGATCCGGATTTCGCACCGATAGAAGACTTACAGGTTTATTACGCACAAAACACATCAACAGCCGTCTTTAAATACGGCAATTCGTACTACGCCTGCAACGATGGTGTCTGGTATATCTCATCCTCATCTACCGGCCCCTGGGCTGTAGCCACAGAAATTCCCGACGCAATCTACAATATTCCGGCATCAAACCCGCATCACAATGTTACTTATGTGAAGGTCTATGACGTTACGCCTGAAGTGGTTTACGTCGGCTATACGCCAGGCTATTACGGTAGCTATTACTACCATGGTGCTGTTGTTTATGGTTCAGGCTGGTATTACAGGCCGTGGTACGGACCGTATTATTATCCGCGCTACCCAACCTGGGGATTCCACGTAAGTTACAACCCATGGACCGGTTGGGGCGTTGGCGTGTCTTGGACCAATGGTCCGTTTCGCTTCACCTTTAGCCGTCACGGCGGCTGGTGGGGTGTCGGCGGTTATCGCCCTTATCGACGCGCATACGTTCATGGCGGTTATCGCAAGACGAATATCAATATCAACAACAACATCAATATCGGTGGCGTTGGAAATCGCCCCGGCGGGGTTGATCGACCGGGCAATGGGAACCGGCCAGAAACAAGACCCAATGTTTACGATCGGCCGAAAAATGAAACCAGAAATGCGGCGCGACCCGCTACGGCAGATACGCGCCAGGCGAAACCGGCCGCTAACGCCAAAAATGACGTGCTCACCGACCGCTCCGGCAACGTGTACCAGCGTGGCTCCGATGGCAACTGGAACCAGCGTGATAACGGGCAGTGGACACAACCCGGTAACCTGGATC
Organism: uncultured Woeseiaceae bacterium; assembly: GCA_964403695.1. Classification (GTDB taxonomy): domain Bacteria; phylum Pseudomonadota; class Gammaproteobacteria; order Steroidobacterales; family Woeseiaceae; genus SZUA-117. The sequence continues at coordinate 12,640 of CAYOHF010000040.1, forward strand.
GCTCAACTGCCGCGCAGCCACGAACGTCTGATCAGAGCAGTCGCCCTTCAACGGGGAATACGGCGAGCCAAAGACCATCGCAACCCAGCTACTCTGGTAATTCCGCGACACGGCCGCAGTTGGAGAGAGATTACGGCGCCCGTCAGCAAGGGGCACAGCGAACGCAGAACTATAATCGACAACGCAGTAGTGGCGGCGGTAGACGGCGGCGTTGAGCTGTAAGCTCAAGGAAGTAGCAGATCATAGTATTCGCGGCATCTTAGCTCTTGTGCTCATCTGTACGCTGCAACTAAATACAATAGTTTAGACAGCCGCTCCCACGAGCCTGCCGGTAGATATGTGGGAGCGGCTTTAGCCGCGAATACCTATGATCTGGCAACACCCATAAATAGGGGCACCAGATCTATTTCTTCTTGATGATATACAGCAGATCCATCGATTGAGAATCACCAGCGCCAACCTCGATCGTAAACCTCTCGCTCAACTGATAGCGCAACAGCAAGTTGCCGATCCGCGCAAAGACGCCATACGCATAACGCGCATACAGCCGCGAATTAATTTGTTTGCCGGCAACCAGCGACACCGTGCTTTGATTGCTTCCCTCTATCGCAAGTTCGTCCAGCCCCAGCGACAGACCAATCTGATTAGTAATTAATGCAGCCTGCCGTACGCCGAGCGCGAATGCGGCATCTGCTACCTGGTTTCCATCGGCAGTCGATGCGCTCTGCAGAGCTCGACCAAGAACCAGGTATGAAAGTGTATCTGTCTCGGACATTGCAGGGCTTGAAAAGAGAGTTGACGATGGATTCTGTGCGCGACCGCCCAGTTGAATGCCGACTGTTACTGTTCCGGAGACTGTTTCGATTTTGCGTACGGCGCGCACATCAACGATCGGATCGTCAATGGGTCCTGTGAATGTCAGCGTGCCTTTTTCGATCTCAAGTTGTTGCCCGTACGCGCCGAAAACCCCATCTTTCAGTTCGAGCTTGCCCGCGGCCCGTGGTTTGCCTGTTTCCTGCTGCGAAAAACGCAGGGTTCCTTCAAGCCGTGAGTCGAGACCGAACGCGTCTATATGAACATTTTCGCTCAAGGCTACTTCGACATCACCGGTCAGTAAAATGCGTGACCTGGCTTCAAGCGTTTCGCCTATGACGACCGCATCGGCTGACGGGCGAACCGCACCCTCCGACAGTTCATGGACAGAAATCTCCGCCTTCTCTACGTCAAGTTCTCCATTGAATGCAATGGCGCCTGTATTACCGGAAATATTGAGATCAGGCGACGCGGTTAGCTGATAGTCCGGCCAGTTGAGTAGCTCGGCATTGTCGCCCTTAAGATCGACGCTGAAAGAGCGGCTGGCCTGGACGATATCTTCAATTCGTCCATCCACGAGCAACGTTCCTCCGCCGGCAGTCGCCTGACCGACAATTTTTGCATCATCGTCAGAGGCAGCGGTCATCGTAACGTCAATATTGGTCAAGGGAGCGTTGAGTGAAGGAATGGCAAGTTGCCCTTGTTTCCAGCGAATATCGCCATGCAGACGCGGTGATTGTGGGCTGCCTTCGGCCCTGATGTCCGCAGTAATTTCGCCCTGCACATCGTCAATCTCCGGCAAAAGAACCGGAATCCAGTCCCACTCGCTGCCACTAAGTTGTAGTCGGCCATGCAGTTCCGATTCAGGCGACAAGTTATCGACAGATACCTCCAGTAGCCCGTCAAGACCCGGCGCGACTTCGATTTCAGCGCGTGCTGTCGCACCCGCCGCGTCAAGATGTACATCAAAATTGAATACGGGGACGTCAATCTGAAATTCCTGAACGTCTGGCTGTGATAACCAAACGTTGGTATTGTTTTGCTCCCAGCGCAGATCACCGGCCCAGGTTTCATCCTGCCGGCGCAACGAAATTTCCACGTCGGCGAAGCCGCCGAGACGAATACGTTCTGGCAAAGCGTTGTTGGCGACCGTCAGCGGCATGTTGCTAAGCGTCGCCCCAAGCTGTAAATCACCGCCTGCAATTTGGAGACGATCGTGTTGCAGTACGGCGTCGCCGTTAATCCAGGAATTGGCCGCAACTTGTATCTCGTTAGCGCCAGCGCTGAATTCGAGCGGACTCGATAATGTCCATGTGCCCGAGTAGGGCTCAGCGAGGTTAGCGCGGGACACCGTTCCAGCAATGCTGTCATCAGTAAGCGCAATTGTCGCCCGAGCCGATGAGCTAATTTCGTTGACGGCCCAGTCAGCGTGCACGTCAATAGTGTCGAGATCACCTTCAGCCAGCAGCTGGCCACCACCAAAAACAGAGTCTCCGTGCGTTAACCCATCGATATCAAGCTGCAGGTCAATCTTGTCCAGCTCAGAAGTCCGGCTTAGCACCGTAAATTTCCCGATACTCCAGTTTCGCCACGAAACCAGGTTGCCCGTAGCATTACCGGTGAGTATTGGCAGATCGACACTGCCCCGCAAAACTCCGTCACCTGTAATCGAACCACCAAGCTCCGGCCACAAATGGTCAAGTGAGTTTGCATCCACGACAAAGGAAGCCGCGATACTACGATCACTCAGTGAACCGTCAAAAGAAATGCTGTTTTGCCCGACAGTCAGTTCACAGTTAGTGCAAAGGTATGCAGTATCAACACTGGAAAAACCGCCAAGCGCGCGAATGTTTTGCTTGTTGTAGGTTCCGGCCAGTGAGGAAACATTCACCGTATAATCCGTCGGGCTACTGGCGACGAGGGAAAACGTGGTATCGAGTTTTCCAGGTGCGACGGGCAAAAAGTCAGCCAGATCGATGTCTTCCCCCGTGACCTGCAATTCGAGCGCGGGGTTCGGCGACCATGCAATATTGCCGCTTGCCATCACCCGGCCAAGCGCCGATTGTGCCCTGACTTCTACAGCTTCGAGGCCCGCGCTGCTACCACTCCCATTGGCCTGGATTTCAGCTGAATATGACTGCTCGTTTGTAACAGTCGCGGACGCGGTCGCACTATACGCATCCGTCGTCCCCTTTATGACTAGCTCGCCGTTGGCAACTGTCCATTGATCGAATAGCCAGGAATTGATATGAACAGTTGCGTCGATCAATGGCGCAGTCTGATTCAGCAACCGCACGGAGCCGAATGCAGTGGCTGTTTGTGGTGCTAACAGCTTGTGTTGAAAACGCAACTGACTAAGGGATCCCCCGACGGACGCTCTGCCGATCCATTCACCGCCCGAGTATTGCCACTTGAGCTGTCCGTCTACTGAGAGATCATCGTCAAAACGAATTGAGAATTCGCTGATAATGATTTCAATGTCGGAAAAGCTGGCCGTGGCTGCGAGCGTTCGCAGGCTATCACGACGAAGTTCGAGCATCCGCGTCGTGACTTCTGTAATAAGTTTGCCATTAACAGTTACCTCTTGTGCGGCTACGGTGTCAACGAATATGGAGAGCGGGATATCCGGAATGGGTACTTCCAGTGGCTTCGGTTCAGTACCTGCGGGCTCGAGATTTTGATAGTGAATTTCGCCTGCCGCTAAATGTTGCAGCGTCAGTCGTCCCATAAGTGTGCGTGACCAGGCGATATTGAGATCTATCTTTCTCAGCGCCAGTGCCGCGTTCGGATTGGCATAGTCAATTCGCCCGACCTCAAGGTTCGTCAGCAGCGTGCCCCGAATGTCGTGAATATCGAGTCCGGCGACACCGCCAAGCGCTCTATTTAGCGCCCAGCGTGTGCCGGTTTCGGTAGCGACGATCCAGGCCATCGGCACAATCAAAAAGGTGACTATGATACCGACCCAGAGCAGGGGTTTTTGTAAGCCCTTTTTCACAAATCAGGCCCAAGCGTAATGTGCAAACGCGTACTGCGACCTGATTCACCCAGCGGATGGGCTACATCGACGCGAATGGGCCCAAGCGGCGAGTACCAGCGGATGCCAATGCCGGCACCGGTTTTAAAGTCCACGTCAAAGTCGTTGAATGCGGAACCTGTATCGATGAATGCCGCCAGCGACCAGGATTTAGTAATCAGGCGATCGTATTCCAGGCTGAAGACTGCGAGGTTATTGCCACCAGTAACGTTGCCATCCACATCGACCGGGCCAATCGTCTCAAAATCATAACCACGCACGGAATTGTCCCCGCCTGCGAAAAAGCGCACTGTCGGCGGCAGTTCATTGACGTCTGTTTTGGCCGTGTAACCGAGATCCCCCCTGATAAGCCAGCGATTCGCTTCACTGAAAGAGACGACCCACTTGGCAGAGGCTGTTAACTGCAGAAATGAAGTATCCGAACCCAGGTTCTCGTGAGCGCCCTTGATATCGAGATTAATTCGCCTCCCGGAAAGCATGCGACTAATTCCACGACCGACAGTTGACTCCCAGTTGATGCCCGGCGTGAGCAGGCGAGTGCTGTCGACCTGCTCACCGATCCTGAAGTCCTCGTTGGCCAGGTTAAGGTAGGGCGATTCAAGCCAGTGTTCACCACGATTGCGCGCCACCCGCACTCCGAGGGTTACCTTATCCGATTCGCTGGTCTCAGTTCGTTTGCGTTGAAATCCGCCGAAAATGCCGACCCATTCCTTGTTCGGGTTTCCTCGCGGCCAACGGTACGTACCGGTGATTTCCGAGTTGACACGTGCCAGGATCATCTGGCTCTCGAACTGATGCCCTTTGCTGTTGCGGCGCCGGTTCGTGTAGCCGAGCCGACCCTGTATACCTATATCCGTGGCATACCCCAGTCCGGTTGTATAAATTCGACGTATGCCCGGCGTAAGCGAGACATATACTGGAGCCGTGTGGGTGCCATCTGTAGTTGGTACGGTGTCAATTGACACCGACGCAAAGTATCCGCTGCCATTAAGCGACTCATACAATTTGGCAATCGCCACATCGTCATAGGCATCGCCGGGAGAGAATGTGGCATAACGGACGAGCAGGCTTCTATCCAGAACGAGGTCACTGAACTCGATAGGTCCGAATATATAGCGGGGGCCGGAGTCGACCTCAAGTCGAATATCCGCAAAGCTAAGCGTTTCATCAACAACGATAGAGTGCTCGACAAGTTGCGCTGAAAAATAACCTCGCGCTTTTAACATGCTCATGACGAACTGTTTGAATGTTTCGTACTGACCGTGATTGAGAACGCTCTCAGTCAGCGGTTTTCTCGGGTTGATACGTTGCGGAATTGCATTGTCGGTCTGTGCAGCCCCGGTTATGCGCACATCAACGTTGCGCAATAACACGGGATCACCCAACGTAACTTCAAGTGTGGCGGACCAGCATGCTGAATCCTCGAGCGAAAGCGTCTTATCGAATTCAATTTGATAATAGCCAAGCGCACGCAATGCGTCGCGAAGCTGCCTATCCATGTTTCGATACGATCTTTTGACTCGCCAATGAGCGGTGTCACATGATGTGGACGCGAGCCTTATCAAGGATCTGGCGTTATTCTCCAGCGCTTCCGGCAGTCCTGTAATGGTTACCGCTGCAGATGCCGGCATTGAGAAGACTGCAGTGATGCCGAGGAACACCAGCGTCGGGAATTTCAAGCAACCTGGCCCGCAGCCTGAGCAGATGACCAGGCCCATTGGAAGTTGAACCCACCGAGGTGCCCGGTCACGTCGACTACCTCACCAATGCAATAAAGACCCGGGTGCTGCCTGGACTCCATCGTTTTTGAAGACAATTCATTCGTATCGATACCGCCAAGGGTTACTTCCGCTGTACGGTAGCCCTCCGTACCTGCCGGTTTCAGCGTCCAGCTCCCTAACTGGTTTGCCAGCTGTCGCAATTGGTCGTCAGGAACTTCGGCCAGTATTTTCTCCGCTGTAGCGGACCACAGAATCGCCTGCAGCTCGAGTACGAGTGCACGCGGCAGTATTTCAGACAGCACCGTTCGCAGCCTGACTTTCGGTTGCGATGCCTTAGCTTTTAGCAACAAAGCTACTGCGTCCAAACCTGGTAACAGATCAAGTTGAATCTCTTCGCCAGGAATCCAGTAGCTGGATAGCTGCAAGGCGGCCGGGCCGCTGAGCCCGCGATGAGTGAACAGGATATCACCGGCGAAAGTTACACCAGCGGTGCCAATCGCGGCATGCAAGCTTATACCGGACAGGCGCCCTGTCAATTCTTGTATGGGCCCTGTGAATGTAAACGGAACCAAACCGGCGCGTTTATCTAGCACATTCAGGCCGAACTGTTTCGCCAGTCGGTAGCCGAAATCAGACGCACCCATTTTCGGAATGGAAAGCCCGCCGGTAGCAACGACCAGCGATTCGGACTGGAATTCTTCGCCGTCACTGGTTACATGAAACTGTTCATTCTTTGCGACGGTCGTGATGTCGCACTGCGTGATTATGCGTACATCAACTTGCGCGCATTCTTTTTCAAGCATCGCGAGAATATCTTTTGATGACTTGTCACAGAAGAGTTGTCCTGCTGCTTTTTCGTGATAGGCGATGCCATGTTTCTCGACCAGCGCAATGAAGTCCCATTGCGTGTAACGACTGAGTGCAGAGATACAAAAATTCGGATTGGCCGAAATAAAATACGATGGCTCGCAATGCTGGTTGGTAAAGTTACATCGTCCACCACCCGACATCAGGATTTTCTTGCCAATCTTGTTAGAGCCTTCGAGCACGACGACGCGGCGCCCACGATTGCCTGCCGCGATGGCGCACATGAGGCCGGCGGCGCCACCACCCAGGATAATTACATCGAATTTGTTCACGGCGGCAATATAGCAGGAGAGGCTACAAAGTAGAGCGTGCGGCACGTAAAACGTGAGGAGTTTCCCCGAATTTCTTCGCAAAAATCAGAAAATAGCAGGCAGGGTCAGATCGGAGTCCGATTATGTCCGGGCGGCACATCATATTGATAACACCGGTTCTGTTAGCGCCGTTGGCTATGGCTGGCGAGAGTCACTATTTCAATAATATACCGGCTTTTCCGGCTGCCTTACAACGAGCACCCGGCAGGTAGGGGCTCCGGTATATTCCAGCGTCGATTTTCCTCATCCAGAAACTGCTTCGCGCGTAATTGACCGTCATGCATGCGGAACCATTGCACGAGTGTGTCACGGATTAAAGGTAAGTCATTTGAATATTGGTAGCCGCCATCTGGCTGGCCGGGGTCCAGCATTCCGCCCCCACCAAGGGCAAGGAAGTCATTCGTCAGGAACCTGATATTTTCGTCGTCCTGTATTTCCCGACCGTTGGCAAGCAGCATCGCGATGGTCATTTTGTTGTCATCGCAATCGACGAAAACCTGCATTCCGGAAAATCCGGCACGGCGACCAACGTTGTGGACTTGTTTCTCAATGATACGTCGCAGGACGGCGCCAGGCATGTCCAGGATAACCACACGATTATCAAACGGGAACATTTGGTAAACACTACCAAAGGTGAGCTTCCCGGCCGGCAAGTTCGCACGGATGCCGCCGGAAACATTGTGAAAGGAAATATCAGCATCGTGCATTTCAAGTAACGCGTCGACCATCAGGTTGCCGAGCGCAGATTCCGGTTGCTCATTCAGCACGATAGCGTCTGGCAAAAACGGGCCGAGCTCTTCTGCCTTAATTTCACCAACACGAAGAGCCTCTCGCTCGGCGATGGCAAGTACCGTTTCGGAGGGCACGATCATCTGACCTTCATAGCTTGCCGGAACAATTGAAGTGGACTCGTCACCTGGGGATGCACACTGATCATTTTCGGCATCAACAAAGCGGCAGATACGCTGTGGTGGATATACCTGGCGGCTTTGAATAGCCTGATTCCCGCGTTCGATTGTGAAATCGACGCGACCAAAACCGCGTGTATTGGAAAAACTCTCGGTGATAGATATACCGTTTACGACATGTGCAATACCGGCATGCGTATGACCGGCAATGATGTGATCGACCAATCCTGCAGGCAACTCACTGGCTACCTGGAAAATCTCTGCGGAAATCCGGCACGAAGATAAATCCGCTGGATCATCGAACTCGTTACATCGACCACCCGCATGTGCGGTCACGATAACCAGCGAAGCACCGCTGGCGCGAAGCAAGGTTGCTTCGCGCGTAATCGAATCTGCCAGCGGCGCGACACGTAAACCGACTACGTTTGCAGCAATGGTCGCATCCAACGCTTCTGACGTCATTACGCCAATGATGCCAACCTTTATGCCGGCCACTTCAACAATGACAGAAGGTCGAACGTTATCCCAGTTGACTGGCTGATCGGTTGCGATGTCGAACAGATTTGCAGCCAGCAGCGGAAAATTCGCCTCTGTAGCGCGCTGTTTAAGCGCCCCCCGAGCATCATCCACATCGCTTTCCGGCGTGGGCAATGAACCGACAGGACCGAAGTCAAATTCGTGATTGCCAACTGCTGCAGCGGTGTAGCCGAGGGCGTTGAAGGCCTCCACCATGGGTTCGCCTTCCGTTGAGTTGGACTCAAGCGTTCCCTGCCACATGTCGCCCGCATCTATTAGCAGCATTCCGCCGTCGTCTCGTGCCCGAGCCGTTCTTAATGCGTTGACGTAACCCGAGAAGGTTGTCAGGCCGCCGCGGCCGGGTTGCGGTAGCAACTCACCATGCACATCATTGGTGCCCATAATGGATATGATGACGAGATCGTCTTTCGCATCGGGACTGCTGGTAGTCGTCGTGCAGGAAGCTGCAATGAACAGCAGAAATATGGCCAGCGCCGTGCGGTAGCAGGAGGTCAGGACTCCGGATTCTCTGAACGACATCTTGAACACCCTGTAGTATTACGCGATCAGTATACGGAAAACCCTGGCTCGTCTTCAAAATTAGTCGGGTCATATGTTTATAAAGGAGAAACAGAAGTGCCGGTCAGGAAGCAGTGGTACTTAATACCAGTTATCGCAGCCGTACTTGTAGTCGGGAACGCAATCGCAGACGAGCGCCAGGTCGACTTCTTGACTGACGATAACGTCACTATAGTCGCGACGGTGTCAGAGCCGCGTAACGTGAAGGGCAGCATGGCTGCTGTCATTTTTATTCATCAGGGTGGTTCCTCAAGGGAAGAATGGACCTCCCTCGAAATTTTCCAGAACATCAGTGAGCAGGGCATGCTGGCACTCGCATATGACGTCAGGGGTCATGGAGCATCTTCCGGCGAAGCAGATTTCAGCACGCTGTTTGATGATCCGCTGCAGGCGCCACGTGATCTTGCAGCTGCGATCGACTGGCTGGAGCAATCGGGCCAGGTGGACATGTCACGAATTGCGGTTGTTGGAGCATCAATAGGTGCGAACCTGGCGTGTGTTGCGGCAGGTAGTCGCGAATTCTCAGTTAAGACCGCGGTCGCGATGTCGGGCAAGGTTTCAGCTGTTTATAACCTGGCGGGTGGTGAGGAGAAACTGACTGATCTTAAGTCCGTATTTTTGATTGCCTCAGAGCTGGAGCAGGACGGTCAACGAGCGATATGGGCTGCTGATTTGTATGCGATGACTGAAGCGCCGCATCAACTGGAAATTGTTGCCGGGTCGAGCGGGCATGGTGTCTCTGTTTTTGCGGACGATCCGACGTTGCAGAAACGCATTTTGGATTGGTTGTTGAGGACACTTTGATCGCCCGCTGGGCGGGCGACGAAAAACGGGCAAAGCGCGTTTTTCCCTACCCCCAAAGATGCATGTCTTTCTCAATCACCTGCGACGGCGTGCCAACGATCAACGGATCAGGCCCATGCACAACATGATGATTCTTGTCCGGATAATCGAGGTTAGAAAGAAAATGTTGCATGCAATTCAGTCGTGCGCGTTTCTTGTCATCTGACTTGATGACCGTCCACGGTGCATCCGCAGTATCTGTGTAGAAAAACATAGCTTCTTTGGCCTGCGTGTACTCCAGCCACTTGTCCCGGGATTGTGCATCAATAGGACTCAGCTTCCATTGCTTAAGCGGATCGCCTTCGCGACATGAAAACCGTCGTTCCTGTTCGGTTTGCGTTACCGAGAACCAGTACTTGAACAGGTGGATGCCAGATCGTGCCAGCATGCGTTCAAGGTCCGGTGCCTGGCGCATGAACTCGAGATAGTCGAGAGAGCTGCAAAAACTCATAACGCGTTCAACGCCAGCGCGGTTGTACCAGGAGCGGTCAAAGAACACCATTTCACCATTAGTTGGCAAATGTTGTATGTAGCGCTGGAAATACCATTCGCCTTTTTCACTGTCAGTTGGTTTTTCGAGGGCGACGACACGAGCTGCACGAGGATTCAGATGTTCCATGAAGCGTTTGATCGTGCCACCCTTGCCCGCTGCGTCACGACCTTCGAATAGCCCGACAATTCGTTGTCCGGTTAGTTTTACCCAGCTCTGCACTTTCAACAGCTCAACCTGCAACTCTTCTTTGTGCAGCTCATAGACGGAAGCTTTGATCTTCGTCTTGTAAGGATAGGTTCCATTGCGGAACAGGTCCTTGATTTGCTCCGGGCTATGTCGAATCTCGCTAAATAGTTGCGAGGGGTTAACCGGAGATTCGATCTCCTGACGGGATTGTTGCATCTCTGGTTCCGGTTCCGCAGCAGAGTCAGCCGCTTGCGGTGCGGTATTGACATCGGTCAACAGGTCTGCGGCGGCTTTGCCGTCCGGTTTTCTTCTCGTCATGTGCAATGATCTCCTGCAAGCCACAGCTGGTGGGCCGAATTGGCTGAATGATAGCGTCAGAACTGCCCTTTTTCTCATAGCGTGCGGATATCGAACAATACGGAAATACCGCAGCGAAACAGTATATTCCACGCTGGATGGCGGAATCGGCAAGATTTTCAGGAGTGATGGAATGCTTATTCCGGTCGATCCCGATCGTTGCAGCCGGATAATTTCACTGCTTTGAATACGTGTTTATACGCCTTCGGCTGGCCATTCCTGCACATATAATAGGGCCTGGTCCGGGCCCGATATCGGGCCTGCAAACATGATGGAGAATTTTAGTGATGAAGACAGTCAGGTCTGGCGGGCACTCAGCGCAGGCGAAATATCGGGCAATCATTTTTGCCTTTATTAGCAGTTTCGCAGTGGCTTCCTGTGGTTCCCAGCCGACAATAGGGACGGATGTTGGCTACTGCTGTCAATCCAGTGCCGAAAGAATTCACAGCTACCGAATCGAATTCGAGGATATGCCGGAATTCCTGAAACCAATGCTACGGGACGAAGTCAGCCTTGTGCTGTCCAGCAAGGGTCTTGATTACACCGAGGGCGACGCAGATTCTGTTTTAACCATGGCGTATGTGGACCAACCACTTACGCAGGAAGCTATAGACGAGAATGAAGCCTGGGGATCACTCTCACCAGGAGGCGATACACGATTCATCGCTGAGGTTCACTTAAAGTTGAACAACAGCGTCACACAGGAACTGGTCTGGTCCGGAGTGATGTCAAAGTTACACAATGTGAGTGTAGGTTCCTATATGCATGAGGCACCGGCGCGAGCGGCTATGCGCGATGCGTTTTTCGCGTTGTTCGCAGACTATCCGGATCGAAATATTACGTGATGGGGATGGACGTAAGGCGCCATTTTCCGTGTTCCGTTCATACCCGGAAACTGATGGCGTCAGCGCGAGCTGATCTGGATTCAACTCAAAGGGACGATAGGGTGATCTGGCCACGCGTGGTTCCTGGATAAATTTAAACTCGATAATGCCACGAAGAAAAACAGGGGTCAGACTTCGGTTTGTCCATTATCGGTTTAAACGCACTCGCCCGCTGGGCGGGCTCCTACATTACCAATTAGCACTGTAGGAGCCCGCCCAGCGGGCGAGTGTAGCAATCTATGCCAGCACACCGATGTCATTAGAGATGACGTCGCCGTAATATGCCCCGCGCAAGTTGCCAGGTCTGTATTACAAATTGAGCGTCGCGATTGTTCCACCACCTTCCCGCGGACTGAGCGTAATTTTCCAACCATTCTTATCCGCAAGCTGACGCGCAATCGCCAGGCCGAGCCCGCTGCCGCCAGTACGATTATCACGGGCGCTGTCCAGCCTGTGGAAAGGGCGAAACACAGCCTCGCGTTGTTCTTTCGGAATACCCGGACCGCGGTCGCTTATCAGAATGCACGGTTCGTCGTCAGTGCATTGCAGTTCGACATCGATAGCTTTGCCATCTCCATAATGTGCTGCGTTGTCGAGTAAGTTTGCCAGGATACGCTCCAACGCATCAGCGTCACCAACGTAACGACAGGTGTCCCCTTCGTTTAGGCGCACGTCGTATCCCTGACGGCGTAAGTCTTCCGATTGACCGGCAAGAATCTGCCCCAGGTCTAGTTCGTCCGCACACGCCTTCGTCAATCCCCTGGCCAGTTCCATGAACTGCTTGATCAATTTCTCCATCGCGTCTAAATCACGCCGCACGCCAGCGACAAGTTCCGGATCTTCGCTGTCATTCAGCATCTCGACGGCCAGGCCAAGCCGGGTCAGAGGCGTACGCAGGTCATGCGAGATTCCGGCAACCATAACGGTGCGGTTTTCCAGCAACTCCTGCACCTCGAGCGACATGCGATTGAAGGCGCGCGCCAGCGCTGCCAGTTCCTCGGGTCCGTCTTCAGCGAGCGGCTGCGGATTTTCGCCCCGGCCGACTTCGCGCACCGCCTTTGATAATCGTTCCAATGGTCGGGCGACACGACGGACCACGGCGAGGCTGGCAAAAAGTGCGAGCAGGGCACCGCCGGAAACAACCAGCAATAATACGATTGGCGGACTTGCACTAATGCGTGTTCTCTCAACGCCCACGCGAATCGTTTCGCCCTGTACCGGTATATCCACCCAAACCCGTGGTCCACCAGGGTTTCTGAGTATCGAAATATCCGTGCCGGTACGTCGGGTAAGCGCATCACGCAAAAACAGAAAGTAGGGATAATCGATCTTCAGCGCAGGCAAAGCGGGCGCCTGCGCAGCAATGGACAAACCGTGATCCGTCAGAAGTTGCTGGCGCAAATCTGCGTGCGCCACCGGCGCAGATTCGTACCAGGTATTGGCAGCCAGAATCATCAGCGCGGCGAGATCATCGGCTGAACGTTTGCCAATTGGCATGGCAACGAAATAGACGGCAGCCCCGAGCGTAATGATCATGAACATCAGCAACGCGAGCGTAATTGTAATCGCCGTACGAAATAGCAGGGAGCGTGGTTTACTGGTCACCGTTCTGCCGATTCAGGATTAAATTGATAGCCCACGCCCCACACTGTTCGCACATAACGCGGTTTGGTTGGGTCGTCTTCTATCTTGTGACGCAGTCGCGTCACCCGAACGTCGATGCTGCGGTCAAACGGATCCCGCTCATTGCCGGCCAGCGTTTCCATGATGAAGTCGCGGCTCAGTGCGCGATTCGGGTGCCGGACAAAAACATTCAGTAAGTCGAGTTCGGCTCTGGACAGTTCGACTTCCTGCTGGTCACGAATGAGAGTTCGTCGTTCCGGGCTAAAACAGAACGGGCCGAATGGATATTCATCGGCTTCCTGTTTCGCGGTATCTACATGACCCGGGTTGCGGCGCAATACGGCACGCACGCGTGCCAGCAATTCGCGTGGATTGAAGGGCTTTGCGAGGTAATCATCTGCGCCAACCTCAAGACCGACAATACGATCGACGTCCTCGCCGCGAGCCGAAATCATGATTATTGGCAGTTTGTGGTCACTCCGCAGGCGGCGCGCCAGGGACAGGCCATCCTCACCCGGCAACATTAAATCCAGGATGACCAAATCCGGCGTGAACTCATCCAGCCAGGCATCCATCGCCTGACCATCCCGTACGGCATCTACCTGAAAACCTTGCTGTGTCAGGTAACGGCAAAGCAGGTCGCGAATGCCCTTGTCGTCATCAACGACCAGCAACTGTAGTGCATCGAGCGAATTGTCCGAAGAGCCTGAATTCATAGGAAACAATTTGTAACAAATTACGTGGTTCGTGAAACACGCGCGAAACACGATCGCGGCATGCTTACTACAACGGTCAATTATAGCCACATAAACGACTGAACCATTGCTTGAAAAAAATCAGGCAGGTCTTCGCAATATTGAGGAGAAGCGACATGAAACCGGGAATCGCACAAATTACAGGGTTATTGCTTGGCGCGAGCATCATGTTCGGTGGCGCAGCATTTGCCCAGGAAACTTCAGATTCTGCCGCTCAGGTGCCGCAACAGCGTACCCAGGAACAGAATCGTGAGCAGAACAGGGAGCAAGTCGCGGATAGCGGAAAACAGGTACGAGAGCAGAACCGCTACGAAAACCAGGCGCAGCAGCAGAATCGCAAGCAGAACCAGGAACAGATGAAAGGTAACGGTAACCAGGCGCAGCAGCAAAATCGCAACCAGAACCAGGAACAGATGAAAGGTAATGGTAACCAGGCGCAGCAGCAAAACCGC
>CAYOHF010000041.1:0-26954 GCA_964403695.1 uncultured Woeseiaceae bacterium
AGGCATAAGCCAGCAGATTTACAGTCTGCCCTCGTTGACCGCTTGAGTACCCCTCCGCGGACGCAAGCCGGCTATTGTCTAATCGTCCTGTCTGCCTGTCAACACATAAACCATTGTTTTTTAGTTTGCCGATTCCTGGCAATCATTCAGGAGGGGCGCCCGGCTACGTCATGCCGTGGCCCTTGCTGACACTCATATTCAGTCGGATACGTCGGGATTCTGCGCCCAATGCCACGGTTCGTAGATGAATCCGTACTGATTATCAGGCGGATAAGTCATTGAGAAACCGAACTGCAGAGCATTGTCGGACAGCCATGCGAAGGCATTGGAGTCCGCAAACTCCTCGGTCAGTGGCCGGCTCCCGGGTGTCGCGATATCAACGGCAGCCCCGGTATGGTGCTGGCTGAACCCGGGCGCTGCATTGACCTGCAAAATTTCCTCAATGGCCTGGCCCGCCACCAGTTTTTTGCGGATCAGCTGTGCCTGGTATTCGAAACTCCTGAAACCCGACACTATAAGGAGTCGCACACCATCATCGCCGGCCAGCTCAACCATCTGCTGCCACCTGGCGGCGGCCGCTGGTGTCAGTTGCTGCATCCGTCCAACGAGATTTGGACCGACATCAATGAGATCGTCGGTCTCCGCGTAGAAAGGCGGCATACCATCCTGCCCGTGATCAGCCGGAATTCCGAGTTCCTGGTGCAATTTCAGTTGTACTTGGTTCAACATAGGTGACAGACCAGTGGTTACAGGGTTTCAAACCTGCGGGGATTGTCCCACAACGGGATCAGAGCGCAAGGACCGGCTAATGCTAGCGAAAAACACTGATTTTCAGCACAAATGTCTCTAAAAGAGCCTAACGTCGGGAAAGTACAAACTTTTAACGCCATTTCATACAGCGCCTGTCAATATTGTCAAAGCACACAGATTGCTGTGCCTCGACCCGCGTCGCGATTACAATGCCAGCCTTCACCGGACGCGGATATTCCATTTTGAAAGACACGATTTACGCCGACGATGACGTTGCGGCCAGCTCGTTTGAATTTGATGCTGCAGTCGCCGAGGTTTTTCCGGATATGCTCAGGCGATCGATTCCGGGCTACGCCGCATCAATTCAGGCAATCGGTGCGCTCGCGGCGCGTCACGCACTAGCCGGCACACGTTGTTACGATCTCGGCTGCTCACTCGGTGCGGCAACGCTCGCGATACGGCAGAATATTTCTGTGCCGGACTGTCGCATCATCGCCGTTGATAATGCGCCGGCGATGGTCGAGCGATGCCGCACGATGCTGGCCAGTGACAAAAGTGAAACGGATGTTTCAATACTTGAGGCTGACGTGCGTCAGATTCAGATATCACAAGCGTCCATGGTCGTAATGAATTACACATTACAATTTCTGCCGGTCGATGAACGTGCAGACATGATTAGCAAGATTCACGCTGGCATGGTCGACGATGGTGTGTTTGTACTCTCCGAGAAGGTCGTTGATGACGATCCGCAGGTTGAAAAGTTGTTGATTGACTTGCACCACGAATTCAAACGGCGCAATGCCTACAGCGATCTCGAAATCAGTCGCAAGCGGGCCGCGCTGGAGAATGTACTGATCCCGGATACGGTCGCCGTACACAAGCAGCGATTAGCGGATGCCGGTTTTCGACACACAGGCATCTGGCTCAGGTACTTCAATTTCATATCCATCGTAGCGATAAAGTAACGGTGCTCGATTACGCCAGGGTCTTTGCAGATCTCAAAACAATAAATCTTGCCAACTGGGAGCAATCGCTAATGCCATTGCTACGAGAGCGGTTTGCCGACAGTGCACACGGCAAACTGCACGAATGGCAAAATGTTTTGCGGGATCTTCCGCGTGTAGAAAACCCTGTGGTTGACCTTAATAACGACAAGGTGACAGCAGAGGCTGTCACCTTGTCAACAGGAGAGCGAAATCGGCTGCAAGATTTATTGTTGCAATTAAAGCCGTGGCGCAAAGGGCCTTTCGATTTATGCGGCGTCAATATAGATGCAGAGTGGCGCTCTGATCTCAAATGGCAACGACTGAAGAATGAAATTGCACCACTGCGTCATCGCGCTGTTCTGGATGTGGGATGTGGAAACGGTTATTACGCGCTGCGCATGCTGGGTTCCGGCGCACGTCTGGTCATCGGGATCGAGCCGACGCTTTTGTATGTTTGTCAGTTCCTGGCGATACAACAGTTGCTGAACATTGAATTCGTACATGTATTGCCGCTACGCATACAGGAACTTCCGCCTGAATCCCGGGCCTTCGACACAACCTTTTCAATGGGCGTCCTCTATCACCAGCGCGACCCGCTCGAACATATGCAGCAACTATTGAACACGTTGCGCCCCGGTGGTGAGCTCGTGATGGAAACGCTGATCCTGCCCGGAACACAAAGCGCCATCCGTGTGCCGGACAGCCGCTATGCGCGCATGCGCAACATCTGGCACCTGCCTACAGTCGCCGCACTTGAGGATTGGCTGAACCAGGCTGGTTTTTGCAATATCAGGACCGTCGATGTGTCCAGCACGACCATTGAAGAGCAAAGATCTACCGACTGGATGTCGTTCGAATCTTTGTCTGAAGCCCTCGACCCGAATGACGCTTCGCGAACCATTGAGGGCTGGCCGGCTCCCGCACGTGCTGTAGTGATCTGCAATGCCCCATGAACGATTCACCTTCAATGTGCAATCTGACTTGACTATTGATTCGTTAATAATCTAAATTTCAGTTAAGACAGAAACAAGAGAAGCCAATGAATCTGACACCTGCCGTTGAAAAGTATGTCCTGCACTGGGGAGAAATGGGTACGCGTTGGGGAACAAACCGTACCGTGGCGCAGATTCAGGCGTTGTTATATCTGTCGCCGCAACCGCTCAGGGCCGACGAGATTGTTGATTTGCTCTCGGTTGCCCGGTCGAATGTTAGTACCAGCATTCGCGAGCTGCAGAGTTATGGTCTCGTCAAAATGACCCACATGCTCGGCGATCGTCGCGACTACTTTGAATCACCCAGCGACGTATGGGAATTGTTTCGCGTCATTATCGCACAACGCAAACAACGTGAACTCAATCCAACACTTTCGATGTTACGGGTCGTAGCTGTTGAAGTCGTGGATGAAGAGCAGACGGATCCAATCACGAAAGAGCGTATCAAGAACATGCTGCAGTTCGTTGAGACCACCAGCAACTGGTATGAGAAGATTCAGGCGATTCCGACGACCACGTTGCAAAAAATCATGAAGCTCGGTGCCGGTATTACGAAATTCGTCAAAAAGAATTAACGTCAGGTACCAAAACACAACCGGCAACGTTATTTACAGAGTCGTTCTCCAGAGTACGCATAAACCAGATCGCAACGCCTGTACTTTTTTCCTCCGTACCGCCATGCACTGCCGCGGGCGGGCGGTAGAAATAACCACCCGGCAGGTAGTCTTCTGTTACTGGCTCACCTTGCAGGCATTCGCTGGTCCGATAATTTCCGGAAATGAGATAACCCTCCCTGGTCACAGATGACTGGCGCCAGCTTTGCATTGCGATAGGATCAACTTTAAGGAGCCAGGACCTGGCGCCACTGCCAGGATCGGCGCGCAGTTCCTTAGCCGACAATCCAATGTCACTCATTGCCGTTGAAACTGGCTGCCAATCAAGCAAAGTGCTGCTCTGTATTAGTGGTGTTTGAATAACGGACGACGGATTCATTTCGTCGACAAAATACAGCAGTACAGCGCCATCTCTGGTGCTCATCGACATGCCGGTCGAACCCGACGGAACGAAAGCGTAGCCACCCGTTTGCAATGCCAGGTCACCCAAACGAATTTCGCCAGCCAGAACAAATATTTCAACGCTCATTCCCGGGGATGCACCGGTCGTAAATTGCCAATCTGCCGGCAGAGAAATTCTGTTGCTCGATCGTCTCGTTTGTGGGTTGCCGGCAAGCGTCTTGGCCCGAATGCCTGGCATTCCGGCAATGAACACGTCTGCCAATTCGTTGACGTCGACAAATGCCGGATACGGCAATTGCGCCGGGCCGGCGGCACAGCCTGCAAGAATGAATGAAATGCCGATGCAGGTAAGCCGAATTAAACCGTTGAGAATGTTAGTCATAGCGCATCCAGGCACAATCGATGCCATCAAGAAACATGTGAATTATCAGTCCGACTCCGATCACCCGGAATTTTGGCAACATCGCCAGGGCAATATATGCCGCGATTAATGGGTACTGATGCAATGGATGAAAGCCGATACTGCAACGACCCGGATCATATACCGGATCGGCCAGCAAGTGATCCAGATCAACCAGCATGGTCGCGCACATAACCAGCCATGCGTGCAGAAAGTTCTTGCGAAATGAAATCCTGGCCACTGCTGCGGGCACCAGCAGATGTAGCAGAAGATGTATCGCTGGCCGTAGCAACATTTTTGCTTAGCGTTTGACCATACGGATGAATCCCGCCAGCAGGAAGCCGAAAGCCACGAGCCCAACGATTTGCGCAACCCAGTGTGGACCTAGCCAGTCTGTGCCAATCCCTTCGGGTTTCTTATTTTGTGCAAACGCCACTGCTGCGATGCCAACGCCAAGCAATCCCTCCCCGCCGACAAAACCACTGCCGAGGAGAACGCCTCGTTCCCTTCGATCAGCTGCCTGGTCTTTAGATGCCGCGCGCCGCTCGAACCACCCACGCAACAATCCGCCAAGAAACAACGGTGTCATCGTAGACACCGGCAGGTAGACACCAACCGCAAACGGTAATGAGGGAATCTTGAATATTTCACAAAGTAGCGCTATGCCGATGCCAATACCGACAAATCCCCAGGGGAGTTGCTGGTCCAGGACACCTTCGATCACAACTTTCATCAGCATAGCCTGGGGTGCCGGTAGTTCCTCACCACCGAAACCGAACGTCTCGGCAAGTAACAATACCGACAAACAAACAAACGTAGCCGACGTAAGCACACCGAAAAGCTCACCAATCTGCTGCCGCCGCGGTGTCGCGCCAAGCAGGTAGCCGGTTTTTAGATCCTGTGATGTGTCGCCGGCAATCGATGCCGCGATCGCAACGACACAACCGACGGTCAACGCGGCTGCCTTGCCGGTCAGATCCGTCCAGCCCATGATGAGGAATATGCCTGAAGTGCCAAGCAATGCCGCGATCGTCATGCCGCTGGTTGGGTTACTCGTCACACCGACCAACCCGACTATTCTCGACGCAACCGTCACAAAGAAAAACGCGAAGGTAACAATACAAAGCGCCGCAACAATGCGGATGCCAAAGCCACCGATATCGCCTAGCACCTGCGGCACAAAGGCGAGCACGAGAGCCACTGCGAATATTCCAATACCGACGACGCGTAGCGGCAGATCCGAATCGGTTCTCAGCACCGGCGCGTCAGCGTTGCTGGCGGCAACATCACCGGGGACATCTTCAACTCTATGCCGCAATTCAGTCGTACCCATACGGAAACTCTGAATCATCACTGGCACACTGCGGATCAGCGTAATTATTCCTGCCGTTGCCACGGCGCCGGCACCGATATAACGCACATAGCGCGTCCACATCTGGCCGGGCGACATGTCCCTGATCAAAGTAGCGACTTCCGGGAACACCGGCGACGTAAACGAGTCCCCCCAGTACGCGATCGAGGGGATAATGATAAGCCAGGCCAGCAGACCGCCACCAACCATGACAGCCGCAATGCGCGGGCCGAGAATATAGCCGACGCCAAAAAGGGCTGGCGACAAATCCATGCCCAACTGTGCCTTCTTAATAAATGGTAGCGCTGCGGAAACGTCACCTGGGATTATTTTGATCCACGACGTCAGAAATTTGAATGCGGCACCGATCCCGAGTCCGTAGAAAACGAATTTGGCGTTCTTGCCACCCACCTCATTCGCAACCAGGACCTCGGCACATGCTGTGCCCTCAGGGTATGGCAGTCGACCGTGCTCACCTTTGATAAGAAAGCGTCGCAACGGAATCATGAATAAAATGCCAATCAGCCCGCCGCACATGGCAAGCAAGGTCATCTGCAACAGACCGGGAGCCACGCCCCAGAGAAACAAAGCGGGCAAGGTGAAGATCACGCCGCTTGCCAGCGATGAAGATGCCGAACCAATCGTTTGTGAAAGATTAGCCTCAAGAATAGAGCCGGGATGACCGACCGACTCAAGTGCGCGAAATGCCGCCACTGTCATCACGGCGACCGGAATAGATGTGCTTATCGTCAGGCCGGCGCGTAAACCCAGATACGCATTGGCCGCACCGAAAACAATACCAAACAGGATGCCAAAGAATGCAGCCTTCAGCGTGAATTCGGGTAGCGTCTGCTCGGCACCAACGTAAGGTTCATAACTCTCACCAGCGCGCAGCTCGACATAGGCGTTTGATGACAGGCCCTTGCTGACATTCTTGTTTTCATTATCAGGCATCATTTCATTCCCTGCCAGGATTGCAGTGTGCCTATCATAATGAAAAAAGCCGCCCAGAATCTGGGCGGCATATAAAGCAGGTGTGTCTCAGGCACCGAAAACGCATCTGTTGAGCTACCCAAACGTCTCTGTTCGTAATATCTCCAACCCGCCTTTTCGTCGATGTCCGCGATCTGCCGTTCGGTAGTAGTTCACTCGCGCTGTCCAGGCAAACGAGCTCGCTGCAAAATGAGTGCGTGATGAGAGGTTACACGCATATCTCATATTCCGATTGTTGCTTCCTGCATGGCTGCCACGTCGGCACTGCCCAAATACACCCCATCTCCGTGCGTACCGATGTGGTACAAGGAAATGCTACTACATCTTGTGCCTGAAGGCGAGTTGTGTACAAGATGTGGTTAACGGCGCGAAACGGTGCCCGGCGATCGAATTTTATCAGTGGACAAAATTTCGCATCATGATTTCCTCACGCAGGAAGATGCTGGCGACATTGCTGGTCGTGGTGGGACGGACAGTGGATGGTTAAAAACATGACAGACGATTATTCAATCAGTAAGACCAACAAGGTTCGGCAACTTCGCGAGAAGGCGGCGTACGACAAAGAATCCGTCTACCAGGTGCTGGATGCCGGCCTGGTTGCGCATGTGGCATTCGTTCAGGACGAAACACCGGTCGTTGTACCGATGATTTATGGCCGGGTTGGCGATAAGATTTACCTGCATGGCGCAAGAAAAGCGCGAGTCATCAAGCTGCTGGAAAAAACGACAAGAGCCTGCCTCAATGTCACGCTCCTGGATGGCATCGTGCTTGCGCGTTCCGCGTTCAATTCTTCGATGCAATATCGATCCGTTACTGTTTTTGGCTCTCCACACATTATTGTGGACAGCGAAGAGAAACTGCGCGCGATGCGCGTGATCAGCGAACACAGTATTCCGGGCCGATGGGGCGAGTTGCGCGATTCGCATGAACGTGAAGTGAAGATGACGGGCGTCATTCAGCTCGATATTGAATCGGCTTCTGCAAAAATTTCCACCGCTGGGCCAGAAGATGAAGACGAGGACTACGATATCCCGATATGGGCCGGTGTTTTGCCGATCACGACATCGATCGGCTCACTGGAGGACGATGAGCGATTGTTACCGGGTGTTGGGCCCTCGGATGTCGTGAAGGCAATGCAAGACAGAACAGTCTAGTTATTAACGGCATCTAGGAGCAACGAATTCGCGGCTGAAGCCGCTCCCACGAAAGTGCCGTTAGTAATGTGGGATCGGCTGCCTAAACTATTGTGCTTAGTTGCAGTATCAAGATGTGTACAAAAGCGAAGACGCCACGAATGCTTCGATCTGGTGAAAGTGCCATTAGTAATGTGGGAGCGGCTTCAGCCGCGAATGCTTCGATCTGGCAGCGACGATGAAAGATGCCCGCTCTTCATCCACAAAACGGTGTCGGTGACAGCTATTACCTCTGCAAAGTAGCCAGCCGGAAATCGTAGCCATGACTCAACCGGCAACAGCTCGCCCGCGTGCTTTACAGAACCATTAACGACGAGTATTTCCACGCCGCCCGGATTGCTCGCCAATGGAACTCCTTGTCCAGCAGCGACACGAACCATTTGCACTTGTTCGCTGCCATAGTCGTACAAATGAAGGATTTCGGTCATTCCGTCTTCGCCTTTTTCCCAGCCAGGCACATCACGCGTTTTTACGACAACCGGCGTGAGGTCAGCGGCATCAAACTGGCGCAGTTTGACCAAAATTTTGCAGCCATCGACACTAAAGGGAGAATGCCCGCTGCCCGGCGGATTCCGCACGTAACAGCCAGTTGGGTAGTCGCCATGCTCATCCGAGAAAACGCCGGACAGCACCAGGAACTCCTCACCTTTCGCATGCAAGTGACGCGGAAACGAGCTGCCCTTTGCGTAGCGCACGATACTGGTTGCCCGGGCAACCTCATCGCCGATCCTGTCAAGCATCAGCCGATCGACACCTGATTCGGGCGAGCACTGCCAATCGTCATCTTTTGGCACGACGATGGCGGGCACCGAAAAATCTGCATTAATCAACATGCTGGAATTCTAACCCGGAAAACGCAATTACGAAAAAGCGCCGCAAACCACAACCGGGCGATCGGCCACAACCTCGGGTTCAGGCGCTGTGCGGAAACTGACTGTGCTCCAGTTCGAGTTTCAGCAATGCTTTCTTGGTCGGAATGCCGCCACCAAAACCCGTCAGCTTGCCCGTACTGCCAATCACCCGATGACATGGAATAATTATCGGGATCGGATTTCGTCCATTGGCTGCACCAACTGCCCGCACCGCTTTGGGTCTGCCAATGCGCTTGGCTATGTCTCCGTACGACGCCGTAATGCCATAGGGGATTTTTTGTAGCTCATCGAGCACCTGCAACTGAAACTCGGTACCAACAGGGTTGAGGTTCAGGTCGAACGATTTTCGCTCACCAGCGAAGTATGCGGTTAGCTGCTCACGCACAGCTGCAAATGGCTTGTCTGAAAAAATCCAGTCCGGTTCCGGATCGCGCCGCATCGACCCCTCGGGGAATCCGACCAGGCTAAGAGCATTCTCATCCCCCGCGAGCAACAGGTCGCCAACGGGTGTTTCCAGGTAACAGTAATACATCAGTCTATCCTCCGGAGTTCGACAACGAACTCCACAACAACATGGCAGCGTAGGCACGCCACGGCCGCCAGTCTTCGGCTCTCGTTAATAGTTCTTTTGGCGTGACCCGGGCAGGCTGTTCGATGGCCTTGATCAATCCCAGGTCAGATCCCGGAAAGGCATCCGGAGTTTTCAATGCACGCATAGCGACATATTGCGCAGTCCAATCGCCGATTCCCCGAATAGACTTCAGGGTGTTGCAAAACTCATCCGGATCCTGCGCGACGTCGAAATGCAGTTCACCGCTGACAACGGCAGTAGCAACGCGACGTATTGTGTCGACCCTGCTTTGCAATACTCCAAGGTTGTTGAATCTCGCACGCATCAGTCGCTCCGCAGGCGGGAAAACGCGGTTTAGTACAGCCTCATCACTTTCGCCCGTCAATTGCAGCTTCTCGCCATATCGCTCGGCAATTCGCCCGGCGAGCGTGGTTGCTGCTTTCACGGAAATTTGTTGGCCAAGAATCGCACGAATGGTCAGTTCGAAACCGTCCCATGCACCTGGTACGCGAATACCCTTATTGTTGCGCAATATTTTGCGCAACGTGTTGTCGCCAGCAAGCACCGCTGCGATTTCAGTCACGGGCGCATCGAGGTCGAAAACTTCACGTGCAGTTTGCACGGTCTCGAACAAGGAATTTGTATCCACACTGTGCAGGTTTAAGGACAGGTATCCATCACGCGCATCCGGATGAATTTCCATGATGCTATGATCGCCGTTCACACAAATAGTACGACGATACGAGTCACCATCTACAACTTCGACGCCGGGCGTCGCACGACCGGCGAAGAAACCCAACATTGCCTTCCAGTTAAATGGTTTTCGATACGCCAGCCGTACGCTTAGTGTCGCAATATTGCCCGAAAGTTCTGATTCGTCACCCGTCTTTCTTAGCTCGCGTGGCGTTTTTCCGTAGGTCCGCCGAAAGGTGTCATTGAACCGCCGGACACTGCCGAAACCGGCAGCCGATGAAATGTGGCTCATTGGCAACTTCGTTTCATCAATGAGTCGTTTCGCAAAATGCAGCCTTTGTGTGTGGGCTACTGCCAGGGGGGAAGCACCAAGATGTTTGCTGAACAGCCGACGCAGGTGACGACTGGTCACGCCGAGACGATCTGCAAGAATCTCTACGTCCCCATCATCCAGTGCGCCATTGGAAATCAGCCGCAGACCTCTGCGCACTGTCGTCGACGTGCCGCTCCACGCAGGTGTGCCGGGTGCACTTTCCGGCCGGCAACGCAGACAAGGCCGAAGTCCCGCTTCGCTAGCGGCCGCAGCACTGGGATAAAAGGATACATTTTTGCTTTTCGGTGCATTGGCGGGGCAAATAGGTCGACAATAAATGCCGGTCGTCTTAACGCCAACATAGAACTGGCCATCGAAGCGGGAATCCCTCGCCAACCTTGCTCGTTCATATATTTCGTTTTGTAACATCAACCGGCCCCGCTTTTCAGGAAACCAGTATACGCGGCTGCAAAACCCGAAATAGCCAGAATCGGACCTCTATAAAAAACCCGAATAACCGGGGTCGAACCGAGGTTTCTTGTAGTAGCGGTTCAAAACCTCGGTTCGACCCCGGTTTTGTGGTGCTACTGCAAGAAACCTCGGTTCGACCCCGGTTTTGTGGTTTATACAATTGCAGGGCCCCTGTTACTTGTCGATGCCACCCATGCACATGTATTTGATTTCCGTGTAGTCATCGAGACCATACTTTGAGCCTTCCCGACCCTGACCGGATTCCTTGACGCCACCGAAGGGTGCCATTTCATTGGAAATAATCCCCTCATTGATCCCAACGATGCCGTACTCGAGACCTTCGGCAACACGCCAGATACGGCCGATATCACGTGAGTAGAAATAGCAGGCAAGTCCGAATGGTGTGTCATTCGCCATCGCGATCGCCTCATCTTCAGTCTTAAATTTAAACAGCGGCGCAACCGGGCCAAAGATTTCTTCGCGAAACACGCGCATATCTTCGGTTACGTTGGTCAATATGGTGGGCTCGATAAAGCAGCTACCAAGATCAGAACGATTGCCACCCGCTATGACATTGGCGCCTTTGTCCAGAGCATCAGCAATAAACCCCATTACATCACTGGCAGCACCTTCATTGATCAACGGGCCCATCGTTACACCTTCAGTGGTGCCCTCGCCGAGTTTCAGGTCTGCAGTAGCAGCTTGCAGGCGTTCAGCAAATTCATCGTAGATGCCTTCCTGAACCAGGATTCTGTTCGCACACACACAAGTCTGCCCGGCGTTTCGAAACTTGCACATTAAAGCACCAGGCACTGCTGCATCGAGATCGGCATCGTCGAATACAATAAACGGTGCGTTTCCACCTAACTCCATCGAAGTTCTCTTGACTGTCGCACTGCAGGCAGCCATCAATTTCTTGCCAACCGGCGTCGAACCCGTGAATGTCAGTTTGCGCACGGTTGGATTCGAGGTCAGCTCCTCACCAATTTCGGCAGTTCTGCCGGCAACGACGTTGATGACACCGGCGGGCACGCCCGCACGTTCTGCAAGCTCGACAAATGCAAAAGCAGATAATGGCGTCGCGTTCGCTGGTTTGCAGACGACGGTGCAGCCGGCAGCCAGCGCCGGCGCAATCTTTCGCGTCAACATAGCGTTCGGGAAATTCCACGGAGTAATGCAGGCAACAACACCAACGGGTTGTTTGATGACGACGACGCGCTTGCTGGCATCTGGCGCCGGAATAGTGTCGCCGTAGATGCGCTTGCCCTCTTCAGCGAACCATTCAATATAACTGGCGCCGTAGGCAACCTCGCCGCGTGCTTCAGCGAGGGGTTTGCCCTGTTCTGCGGTAAGGATCTGCGCCAGGTCATCCTGCGCATCCATCATCAGGTTGTACCACTTGCGCAGAATAGCTGCGCGCTCTTTAGCGCTTAGCCTGCGCCAGCTCATTAGTGCGGCACCGGCCGCCTCAATCGCACGACGGGTCTCTGCGGTGCCGCAGGACGCGACTTCCGCAATAGATTCACCAGTGGCAGGATTAGTTACCGAAAAAGTGCTGCCATCGTCTCCATCAACCCAATTGCCATCGATGTAGGCCTTCGTTTTCAACAAGGCTTTGTCTGAAATCTGCATGCTCAATAGCGGTGCTCCCCAATTTAAAGGCCTGAATATCAGCCGCCTGAGGATAGAGATTTATATTGCCTGCATCAATTGAATTGACACCAACGCCACAATGGCCAGTACGAACCCCGATACTCGTTCGGGGTCCGTACAATGGCAAAGATCACGCTGCCGCTTTTTCCTGAGTGTTCAGCCAGTGCTCCAGTTCGTCTGCACTGCCAATCAGCTGGCCATCAATAAACACCTGGGGGAAGGTGGTCGCTGCGGTAACCGCCCGCAAGGTTCGATCGGTATAGTCCTTATTCAGCTCCAACGCCTCATATTCTATGCCGGCGTCACTTAACAATGCCTTGGCGCGTGCACAATGCGGGCAACCGCTGCGGGAAAATACGGTGGCATTGATCGGTTTCGACTGCTCGGGCGCCACATATTCAAGCATCGTATCGGCATCTGATACGCCGTACGGATCGCCTGGGTTCTGTGGCTCGATAAACATCTTGTCAATGACGCCATCCCGAACCAGCATCGCATAACGCCATGAGCGCTTGCCAAAACCGAGGTCTTCCTTATCAACCAGGAGGCCCATGCCATCTGTGAACGAACCGTTACCGTCTGGCAGGAAGGTTATATTGTCGGCATGCTGAGTATCCTTCCACTCGTTCATAACGAAAGCGTCATTCACCG
This sequence comes from uncultured Woeseiaceae bacterium, assembly GCA_964403695.1. Taxonomy (GTDB): domain Bacteria; phylum Pseudomonadota; class Gammaproteobacteria; order Steroidobacterales; family Woeseiaceae; genus SZUA-117. Next base: position 12,906 of record CAYOHF010000041.1, read on the forward strand.
AAATACAGACAATCTCATCAACGCCGTTCGCTTTGAATTGCGGCGCCAGCTGGTTAAACCGCGGCACATGCGACGAGGAACAGGTTGGCGTGAAAGCGCCCGGTAGCGAGAAAACGACGACGGTTTTTCCAGCAAATACGTCATCGCTACTTACGTTCTTCCAGTCATGATCCTGACGGGTACGAAATGTTACTGACGGGACACGCTGCCCCTCTTTGTTTTCAAACATAGCCAACTCCGGTTATTTGTGAATTTAGTAATGTTCGCGTCAATGACGCGTTTGCCTGATTTGTCGCTATTGTAGGTATTAGTGTTTGATAAATAAAATGGATTATTTATAATAATCTGATCGGTTTTACCTATGATGATTTATCCAACCATAAAACAACTCAGATATTTTGCGGCGCTCTGTGAAGAGCGGCATTTCGGCCGCGCCGCTGCTGCCTGTTTTGTGTCCCAGTCAGCTTTTAGCACGGCTATTCAGGACCTCGAATCCGTCCTGAATATTCAGCTGGTCGATCGAACCAATCGCCAGGTCACGATTACTGCTATAGGGCAGGAAATAGAGACCCTGGCCCGGCTTTGCATCAGGGATGTCGAAAGCCTGGTGGAAAAGGCAGGTTTGGGACGAGAACCACTGACCGGCCCATTGCGCCTTGGCGTAATTCCGACAATCGCACCTTTCCTGCTGCCGCCGTTGCTACCAAAGCTCAGGAAAAGCTACCCGAAACTGGAGGTTTACCTGACGGAAGATCAAACACAAAGAATTCACCGCAAACTGCTGGACGGTGATCTTGACGCGCTGTTGCTGGCATTACCCTTCGATCTACGTAGCACCGAATCCATGCCCTTATTCAAGGATCATTTTTGCCTGGCAGTTCGGGATAATTCGAAGCGTGTGACACCGGATAACTATCGCTTTAGCCGGCTTGATGAGGAAAGTATTCTGCTCCTCGAAGATGGGCATTGTCTCAGAGATCATGCGCTGGCCGCATGCAAAATCCGCAACAGCGCAAAAGTCAGTCGCTTCGCGGCCAGTAGCCTGCTAACTCTGGTTGAGATGGTAGATGCCGACCTGGGTATCACTTTCCTGCCAGAGATGGCTCGCGATTCTTCGCTTTTGAGAAATACCCGCGTGAAGATGTACCCGATTGACAATCGCAGCTATCGCACCATCGGGCTCGTATGGCGAAAAGGCAGCGCACGTGCAGAGGAGTTTCAACTGCTGGGCGATTTTCTTCGCAAACATTGCCCGGCAAGCTGACTGCGGGGAACGGTGACACAGGTCACACTTTGTCGACCAACGAAGTCCAAACAAATCACAGCTGTGACTATCAGCATTGTATTGATGCTTCGAATACAGCATCTTGAGCGACTGGAAAGAATTTTCTGGAGCAAGTGTCGCAATGTGGTTACCCGATCCAATTTATGAAAGCCTCCCTTACCTCTATACCGTGGGCGGCGTACTGTTCATTTCCGGAACCCTGTATGTTGGAGTTGCTTCAAACAGTGCGGCGCTTTATATCGCCTGTGGCTTGATAAGCATCATCTACGGCACGTTTATTTTCAAGAAGCGTCAGGACGCCAGGCAACGGTCGAATCGCGCCGGAACGCTTAACGGCGCCTAACCTCCACCACAAATAGCGCAGTGGCGTCTCATGCACTGCCCAAACAAAACAGACAGGTACAAAAAAGAGGGGCATATGCCCCTCTCTTCTCTTTTTTGAAGATCCTGAGGGAGAACCCTCGCGCCGTTTACGAGCCGAAATTGTGGCGGAATACCAGTTGGTACTGTCGTCCAAACGGACTATGAACTCTTGCGTCGAAGTTCAGGTCCTGATCCGCGAATGGCGGATCTTCATCAGCGATATTTGTAACATTCACGCCTATCGTGCTGCGATCATTGCTGAAGTTGAAGTTGTAATAAAGATCGACCGTTGTAAAGGAGTCGATAACCGCATTGAAACGCTTGTCTGGTGTTTTGTCATCCTCGTATTCATCAACGTGACGTACGACCAATCTGGCACTTTGCCTTTCACCAAACCAGTCTAAATATGCATTAGCCCGAAACTGCGGCAATGAGGTTGCAATATTGCTGTCGTTGCGACTACCGACGGCATCAACAGATACGGTCGTAACAGCACCGTTGACCACCCCCTGAATTCCACCAAGGTCATAGTCAAACATGTAACTGTAATCCAGGCCGACAACAAATCCGCCAATAGAGTTTGTATCGAAACTCAGGCTTGCATTCAGATCCACACCGCTCGTCTCGACAGTCGGTGCGTTAATGAACCGCGCAATGACTTTGCTGATCTCACCGCTGTGCTGCAGGTTGTCGTTAGGATCTTCACCAGCTAACGCGTTGCGAATGATATCGGGATCGCGGCAATCCGGCGTCCTGCCATTGCACAATACATTTTCGATAGTGACTTTCGTTTGAGAGTTCTCAACCGCGATGACATCTGAGAAATCAATATTCCAGTAATCAAGCGTCATATTGAAATTGCCGAGATCCGACAGGACCACGCCAATATTGAACGTCGTGGCGGTTTCTGGTTCGAGATTCGGGTTACCGGTGGTTTCAGCGCCCTTGAAGCCGGTGGTTGGTGCTCCGCCGCCAATCGGCACATCCCCGAGCGGAATCAGGTTGGTTTCCCGGTTAAAGCGTTGATGCAATGTCGGCGCGCGGAATGTCGTACTGGCCGATGCCCGGAACGCAAGATTGTCGGTCGCGCTCCAGAGCAGCGCAAGTTTGGGATCGACTGTGTCACCGATCTCGCTGCCATAGTCTTCATATCGCACCGCGACCTGCGCCTCGAGACTCTCAGTAAGTGGTATACGAAGCTCACCGAACAACGCGAATACGTCCTGTGACTCGTCAACTTCCTGGCCACCACCGACGAACACGAAATTATCCGGAATGATAGCCTCCGGATTCCGCTTTATTTCCAGGCTTTCGTCACGGAACTGGAAGCCGAATGCCGCTTGCACGGTTCCGGCAGTCATGTCCCAGAGATCGCGCGTAAGAACTGCATCGAATACCAACAAATCGGCAGTCTGGTCCAGATCATTGGTGCTGCGCATAAACGGTTCAATACTTGGGTCATTGGCCAGTGCCGGATCAGAGAATCGGGTACTGAACGGATTGAACCACAGGCAGCCACCGACCCCTGGCGTTCCATTGACGGTATCGCAATTCGGGCCACCCAATCCATTTATCGAATCGGCAAATCGTTGTTGTAACACCGTTGGACTCGACTCTTTGACGTTGTTGCTGCTGTAGCTTAGCGAAGTATCGTAATCCCAGTTTTCGCCAAATGAGCCGTTGAAACCACCGACAAAACGGTAGGTTTCATAGTCTCGCCATGACGGCTGTGTTGGCTGGTTCTGCCCGTACGGCCGACCGAGGTAGATTCCCGGTACGCCATGGGGGTTGGCCGGATGAGTAGGAGGCATCACAACAAATCTCAGCACCGGGAAGGACGGCGAATTGCCAATATCGCTGACATCGACGCCGTAGTATGCGGCTTCAGCATAAAACTCGTGATCGCCGGAGAGCTCCGTTTTAAACGTCGACCACAGGTTTATTTTTTTCTGCTCGTCAGCGAGGTTGAAATGCTTGACGAAGTCGTAGCCACAGCGTCCAACAAAAGGCGGTGCTCCTGGCAATGGGCTGGTACCACCAAGTGCATTAAATATGATGCCGTCGGTGCCACAATCGGCTGCTGGGGAGCCCGCCGTGTTAGCGATGAGTGGCAACCCGGCTAACGGGGCTCCAGTAAATACACCGGTCGTCGGAGTAGCCAGCGGAATGAATGCGCCCGGTGCCGCTAATGTGGATACGCCGCGATTCGCTTCAAGTTGCCCCACTGTCCAGTCCACCTGGTCTGCGACCAACTGTTCAACTTCGCTGTAGGCGCCCGCGATCACGAGGTTGGATTTTTCACCTGACCAGCCCCAAATGCCGCTGACGTCCCAATTCGCCTGGCTCGGGGAATCTGTTCGATCGCGGTAACTGCCGGAAACCTCGAAGCCTTCAAAATCGGTTCGGGTAATGAAATTCACTACACCCGCGACGGCGTCAGAGCCATAAGTCGCTGCCGCGCCGTCCTTCAAAATTTCCATTCGCTCGAGCGCGATGCTGGGCATAATGTTGATGTCAACAAAAGAAGCGCCCGAACCGGCCGACGTCGAGTGAATCGTCTGGCGCTTGCCATTAAACAGTATCAGCGTCTTGTCGAGGCCGAGTCCACGCAAATTGATGTTTGCCGTACCGGTATTGCGATTTTGTCCGCCCAACGCATTCGATTGGTTTTCCGAGCCCGTGTTAATGGTCAGGTTGTTGACAATATCTGTCGTCGTCGGTGCCCCCAGCGCTTCAATGTCATTTCGACTGACGACAGTTATTGGCAATGCGCCGGTCGTGCTCGAGCCCTTAATATATGAACCCGTCACCGTAATTTCTTCAAGCACATCTTCGGCTGTTTGTGCCTGAGTTATGCCACTTGAAACAAGCAGCAATGCAGCAACCGTCATGGCAAACCACGATCTATTATTAGCTAAGTTTCCAGAATTCATAATGTTCTCCATTATTCATGAAGGGGTGATGGCGTCGCAGACAACTCGCTGCCTGGTAGTAGAAATTTTTGAGCGACACCTTTAGTTATCCGGTGTGGCTCAAAGACAACATCACGACTATTCGCTCTTGTTATAGGCTCCCGCCTGTTGCCAGAAAGTATAGCAGACTAACAATAACCATCCGTGTGGCAGGACGTTTACGATCGTTGAAAGCGCACAACAAGACGTCGGAAATCGTTGCAAAATGGTGTCAAAAAAAAGAGCTCCGTCAGGAGCTCTTTTCTGTTTGGTGCCGGCACGAGGAATCGAACCACGGACCTACTGATTACAAATCAGTTGCTCTACCAACTGAGCTACGCCGGCGTTGTAAAGTAGCGTTGTGCCCACCAATTGGGGTGCGCATTATTGGCTTTTACAGCACTTCGGGCAAGGGTTTTTGGCACGAATTCAGCGGATTAGTTGGATCTGGGGCAAGTAGCCTTATCGCGCAACATGACCTTTTCCTCACCATATTTTTCAATCATGGCGCCAGCTCCCTTGCCTGGGGGCAGACCGATATCGACGAAAAAGACCGTCTGATCGCGCGTTCTCGGCGTGATGTCCGCCTGCAAGTCGAGTGATTTTGCCTGTAGCTCAACGCGTTCGGCACGGCTCATTTCGCCGAACAGGCCGAGGGATATCTTCAGGCCCTCGTCATCCGTCGGCACCAGGTAGGCATCGCCGAGTCCGCCAGCCTTCAATTTGTTTAGTATCGCGTTGCCGGCATCGCGGTCCGGAATATTCCTGATCTGCACCCAGTGACCGACGAATACCTGTCCCTGTGTCGTACGTACGTTGGCACGCATCCCTTCATTTTCATAATCAGCCAGTGCGCCATCCGCATCCGTATTGGTCTTGAACGGGCCAATGGTTACACAGGAGCGCCCCACAAGAGCAGCCAGATCGGACGGTTTTCCAGACCCCAGCACTGCGCCGACGCTGGTCGCCGCCTCAGCAACAACCATACTGGATACGTCGAGCGGCGGACCGAGCTCCGATTCGCTGACGACCACGACACCCAACTGATCGGGGTCGTCAACGAACCTTCCCCACATGTAGTAGAGAATGTTCGCAAGTAGCAGCAGTAATAGGAGGTTTCTCATAACTTACTTTGCAATATGAACGCCAGCCCTTGCAGAACAAGGTGTGGTCGATGAAGGACGTTGCCGTCAAGCTGCTTTAGAATGCGTGAGGCATCACCTCCGGTCAAGACGATTTTCGGTCTGAAACCTTCCGCTCGCATGGTTTTGACTGCCCGCTCAACCGCGCCACAAACGGCGCCCAATGAACCATTGTAAGAAGCCGCACTGGTGCTTTTGGCGAACAGCTGCATTCCCTTACCGGGGTCTTTGCCTGCCCGGCCTGTTGGGCCGATATCGCTGGTTTCTTTCTCCAGTGCACCGGTCATTAGCTGCAAACCGGGCAGTATCTGTCCACCGCGGTGTTGACCATCTTTGTCCAGTGCATCAATCGTGACCGCCGTGCCGACGTCCACCACACAAATTGCACCACGCAACTCGGCCCGGGCGCCTATCATCGCAACCCAGCGATCAACTCCCAGGCGCCTCGGCTGTTTGTAGCCGTTGGTAACCCCGTAAGCCGCTTTCTCCGCATGTGCGAAATGAATGTCCGTATTGCAATGGATACCGATAACGCCAGCCAGGCGGGTTGCAAAACTGGCGCCCGCCACATTACTGACCAGGATTTGGTCAACGTTGCGAGGAAGTCTCGTCGTTAGTGCGTTGAATCCGGATTCCTGCAGAGTTGCATGGGTCGTGGTACCGGTTCGCGCTATACGTCCCTGCTCCAACACTCCCCATTTCAACCGGGAATTGCCAACATCGAACAATAATGCACGACCTTCACTCACGAGATGCCACCTGTTTAACCACCAAGACGCACGCTGCCGGAAACGATGCGCCGCTTGCCGGCTTCGGTTTCCAGTATGAGCGCACCGTCAACATCAATTCCCTGTGCGACGCCTGGAATCAGCTCATCCGACAATTTTACGCTTATTCGCTGACCGCGGAGCCAGTCGAATCGCCGCCAGGTATCGAAGAACGGCGCAAAACCCTCAGCCTCAAATGTCGTTATTGCGTTGAGCAGGCCTGTTATCACCATCGCCGAAATTGTCGATCGGCCCGGCAGTTGATCGCAGCACGATGCAATGCCTGTTGCGCGACCGATATCGGGCATATTGTCAGCGTTATCCAGCTCGACATTCAATCCAATGCCAACGACTACCGTTACGCCGGCAGCGTTTGTTGACTGAACCTCAGTGAGAATGCCACCGACCTTACCTTCTGCAACGACAATATCATTAGGCCATTTCAAACCGATTCCGTGAACACCGAGATCCGTAAGCACGTCTGCAAGGCTTGCACCGATCGCGAGGGTAAGGCTGGCGAAATCCCGTGGTCGGGTTGCGAACGTATACGATACGGACATACAAATACCTGACGACGGAGTGGAGTGCCAGGTTCGCTCAAATTGCCCTCGACCAGCGCTCTGATGCTCCGCCAATGCGACGCGAAATCTGCCAGGAGACGGACACGGTTGCTCTAACAGATAAGTGCTGGTCGATCCGATCTCGGAAAAAATTTCCATGCTGTCGAGGAGCGAGCTGTGCGGATCTGAAATCGCCTCACGAATTTTGTCATCGTCGAGCAAGTCCATGAATTTTTTAGGGCTTCCTGCGAAATATCATCAATCGGGTGTTTCTATTTTCTGTTCCATCGCGCATGCGCTGTAAATTGGAACGGTGACTGAAAACAAGATAAATGGCCATCACGACGCAATAAACGAACAACGGCTGGTCTTCCGGTAATCGTGTCAGTGCAAGATATATCGGCGCAGAAACAGCTGCGGTTATCGTTGCGAAGCCTACGTAACCAAACAGGACCAGGACCCAGGCCCAGACAAGCAGGACCGGCAATATCAGGTTTGGCGCCAGAAAAATAAGCGTGCCAACTAAAGTTGCGGCACCTTTGCCGCCACGAAATTCATGCCACATTGGCCAGACGTGCCCGATCACCGCTGCCCCGGCACAGCAAAATGCCAGCCAGACCCGCGACAACTCGGGATCGGTGGCAACGAATGGCAGATCGAGGCCGGGAACGACGCCCGCGGCAATAACGCCCTTACCGACGTCAACAACCACAACTGCCAACGCGAACACCCAGCCCTGAGTTCGCAATGCGTTGGTCCCTCCGGCATTGCCACTGCCCGATTTGCGGATATCAATACCACCGCGCAAACGTCCCACCACCAATGAACCCATGATTGAGCCAATGAAGTATGCGACGAGAAATTTTGTTCCCAGTTCAAGCATGAGGAAAAGCCAGGTGTTTTGTACTATGCAGGGCCCCATTGTAGCATCAGGAACGATTTCTCAGTTGGGCACCAGCGAATGAGCAGCGAGCCTGTCCCACTCTTCATCAACCCGGTCGCCGGCCGCGGACGAGGCAGGCGCGAGGCTTCATCAATCCGCGACCTGTTAGGCACATTTGGTATTGCCGTGGAGTTGATTGAAAGCACAACTGCCGGCGACCTCGAAGAAAAAGTTTTCCGGGCGTCTGCTACAGGAGCAGGTCGCGTGATCGTCGCCGGCGGCGACGGATCTGTACATGAGGCTGTTAACGGACTGTTGCGCGCAGAGAGCGACACTGCACTCGGCGTGATCCCGCTCGGAACCGGCAATGACTTTGCGAAAGCCTGCTCAATTCCATTGAACTGGGAAGATGCTGGCGCATTGTTGGCCAAGCGTTTATGTGACCAGGCACCGGTACGTTACGTGGATGCCGGGCGCATGAATGAGCGATTTTTCGCCAACGGCGCAGGTATCGGATTCGACGCCAAGATTAATAGAATCGCAAGTAACCTGCGGTTACCGATTGGCGACCTGGTTTATCTCATCGCTGTTTTCCAGGGAATGTGGGATGGCGTAATTACTCCAAACGTCAAAATATCTTATGACGGTGGCGAGTATGAAGGACCGATTACCCTGGCGAATGTCAGTAATGGCCCGTGGGTTGGCGGGATGTTTCACATCGCGCCGATGGCAAAAATTAACGATGGAAACCTGGACCTGGTTTTTGTATCGCCGCTTGACCGGCTCCGAATTCTGTTCCTGTTACCTAAACTCATGAAGGGTACGCACATGAGCGAAGCGGAGGTAACCTGCAAAGCCATCAAATCATTTGAGTTGATCGCCGATGAGCCGGTGCCCTCGCACCTGGATGGGGAGGTTCAGCCGTTGCAGACGGAATTTCGGATTGAGTTGCTTGAGAACGCGCTGCGGTTGCTTTGAGGTGATGGGTTGAAATTGTCGCGATAACCATTCCTTAATCGCGGCAAGATGCCGCTCCCACGGTGGGTCTGTTGGTTGTGTAGTTGCTTTGGCGTAATTGGCTAAATTGTCGCGTAAACCTTTCCTTGATCGCGGCAGGATGCCGCTCCCACGGTGGGTCTGTTCATTGTGTAGTTGCTTTGGCGTAATTGGCTAAATTTGGCGCGAAAACCTTTCCTTGATCGCGGCAGGATGCCGCTCCTACGGTGGGTCTGTTGCTTCTTCGGGCTACGTCACTATTTAGGTGTGAGCTAACCAGGTTTTACGGTGTTTTTCTGCTGCGCTATCCGCATCGGAATCGATTTCGAGATAGCAGGTATCTTCAGGTGCCTCAGTCAACTTAACCCGCAGTCGTAACAATGACTCTTCGCGGAAAGCGCTTATCATAACGGTGTCACCCGCGTGATGGTCGCGCAAGCGGGCGTCCAGGTTCCGTGCGGTCAGGCGGAGTCCGTCGAGAGCAACGGCCTCATCGCCTGGGGCAATGCCGGCTGACTCAGCCGGACTGCCGGATTGCACTACCGCAAAACGGCTTGTTCCGGCCCGAACTTTCACGGATGCACCCAGCCACGGTGGCGGCGTTGAACTGTTTGACGCCGGTTTGCCACCCGTGTCTTTGCTGTTATTTGCCACGCGCATGTGCAGGTTGATACCCGCAGCCGCCAATAATCTCCGCAATGGCAGATCCGCCGTGCCTCTTACGTAACGATCGAAAAAGTCCTCGAGCTCCAGCCCGGACACAGACCGCGCAAGTGACTCCAGTCCCCGTTCCGGCAGGCCCTCGCCTGTTTCTCCGTACAGAGACCAGCACTTTCGCATAACATCATCCAGTGAGTGAGCACCGTCAGTGTCTTTTCGAATCGTCAGATCGAGTGCCAAAGCGATCAACGAACCTTTGGTGTAGTAGCTGACGATCGCATTGCTGGAATTCGCGTCCTGTTTGTAGAAGCGGCTCCAGGCGTCGAAGCTCGACTCCTCGATATTCTGCAAATGGCGGCCGCGGTTCCGGGTTACGCGTGTGATTGTCTTTGCCAACAGTTCCAGGAAACTCTTTGACGATATCAGGCCGGAGCGCAGCAGCAACAAATCATCGTAATAAGAGGTAATGCCCTCGAAAACCCACAGGAGCCCGGTATAGGTCTCAGCACGCAGATCATACGGAGTAAATTTCTCAGGCTTTATGCGTTTGACGTTCCAGAGGTGAAAGTATTCGTGACTGCAAAGTCCGAGAAACTTGCGGTAGTCGTCACTGACTTTCGTTTCTCCACGCCGCGGCAGGTCTTTTCGGCTGCACGCCAGGCTGGTGGACCAGCGATGTTCCAGGCCGCCATAGCCATCCTCTTCCACTCTGAGAAGAAACAGGTACCGGTCGAGATTTTGTGGCCTGCCAAGAAAGCCGATCTGGGTTTCGCACAGCGTTTTGAGATCATGGCAAATACGCGCCATATCAAAGTGGGTGTGACCGATGACCGCAATCGCGTGCGGTATGTTGCAAGCCTCAAATTCACCGATCAGGATGTCGCCCATCTCAACCGGGTGATCGATGAGTTCCGCGTAGTCTGCAGTGATGTAAGTACCGAACTCGTATCGCTGCGCATTCAACGGTTGCATCGAAGTGGCTACTCTCCAGTCGCTGCCAATCGACTTCTGCGGCGGCAATATAGCCAGCTGGCAGGCCCGATCCTCCTGGCCAATGACAGCGGGGAATACACAAGCGCCATCAAAGAAGGCGTGCGTCGTATCCACATGTGCGCCGCGCACGCTGAGATCATGGGCATAGATTTGTGCACTCAGTGTGAGTGGCGATTCGCAGGGATCTGCCTGCCAGGTACTCTTGTCAATTTTGCTGAGACCGATCTCGCGGCCGTCCGCTTCGGCGCGAATCGCGACCACCTGTCGTGCGAGATCACGGATCAGGTAGCTGCCGGGAATCCAGGCAGGAATTGCGAACGCCTGGCCTGCCGGGTCCGGTTCCGCCACGGTTACGGTGACCGAGAACAGGTGGGCCCCGGGATCACTTGCTACGATACTGTATTGGTGTGGCGTGGACATTGCTAAGACAAGCGCTCTCTTTATTATTATGGCTGAATTATTCCGGTTGTCAGTGATGACAATGTAACAAAAAAGGGCCCGGAAATACCGGCCCCGGTGTCGACGTCATTTCACTGCCACTATGTGCTGGCGATGCAGTCCTGATCAATTGCTCTGCGGATCTCCAAGATCCATCAATGGCAACCGGCCTGGACTTGAACCGTCCATGAAATAGTTCTTGCTCGCCGGATCCCTGAAGATCGATTTTAGCGCTTCGAGCGAAGCGCAGCTGAATAGGGGTGGAATTCGAGTGTAGAGTTTAAATTGTGAATAAACTCACGTGCTCGCCGTTGGCAAATGAATCTCTGCCAACATACAACGAACGCTGCCGCCGGCAGAACTTTCAATCTTGTCAATCGGGGCGCTGATAACGGTAGCACTTGCCTCGATTTTCGAAAGTTGAGCATCGTCCAGCGAGTTTCGTGCTTGTGCCGACATTGCAATCAGCCGCTCCCCCGACAACGAACGCAATTCAAGCATATTTCCAGCAAATGCCTCGAGCTGGTCAAAGCGCAGCAGAATAACGTCATGCCCGGTGCTGCTCAGGCTTTCCAAAACCGCTTTTCTCTGATCCTCGCGCGCAATGACATCGGCACAAATAACTGCCAGTTTCTCGCCGACGTTCATCAGCACATTGGTGTGGTAAATTGGCGCCGCATCAGTGTCCAGTGCAGCAAACGCCACCACCTCATAGTCCAGCCTCTGCGCGAAATCTCCCAGCGCATCCAAATGCGTACGTGATGATAAACACGCATAAGCGATGTGATTGACACGATCGAGCACCAGGCTGCCGGTCCCCTCCAGGAAATGTCCGTCCTGCTCATGGTGCGACAGGTCAATGACCTCACGCACCTGGTATCGATAATCAGTGACCAGTTGTTCAATAAGATCCTGTCTGCGCTCTGTACGTCTGTTGGGCGCCTCCATCGGGTACAGAACTACCGTGCCATCCGCATGAAAGCTGACCCAGTTGTTCGGAAATATCGAATCCGGCTTGTGTGGTTCCAGCGTGTCGTCGAATTGCACAACTTTGACGCCATTCTCTTCCAGCACGCGGCGCAATCCGTCAAACTCCGCCAGGGAGTCACGCTGCTGTTGTTCGGGCGATGATGCGTTCTTTCCCTGGAAGCGATTCGAAGCGGCAGTTAGCGGGTTGCTTTGAAAACGGACCGGTTTGATCATCAGAACGGCGGATGCCAGTTGAGATTCTTTCGCTGAGGTCATATCGTTTGGCTTGAACGGTCCGAAACCACAGCTTGCCGTTGCCCGGCAAGGAAAACAAGCGAGGAATCATGTCCACAAGAAGTACAACGCGAAATCGCATAATGACGATACTCAGGAATCCGGCCTGGGTTTGTTTTATCTGGTTTGGCATGACCGCAGGCGTGTCGTTGTTGGCAACACCGGTAAGATTTACCGCAACCACCCTGACCCGGCCAGTTGCCCTCGATGTCGGTCGTGTGGTCTTTGCGGCATTGAATAAAGCAGAATTCGTTGCGCTTATTGTTTTGTTAATCGTTGTTCGCATGACGGGAAAAGCAAAAGAGCTCTGGGCATTCTGTGGGGTTTTGACGCTCATCCTGATGGCTCAGTCCGTCTGGCTGCTGCCGGAGCTGGCTGCCCGTACTGAGCAGATAATCGCTGGTATTGAACCAGGCACATCGATTGCACATGCGGCCTATTCAATACTTGAATTGAGCAAGTTGTTACTCCTCTTGTACATGGGTTTTCGATCGTTGCAGTTGCTACTCACTGAACAGGCTGCAAACTCACGCCCGGCAGTGAATTCCTGATGCCATTAATGATCCTCTCCGTCATTGTGCAGATCGGACTGATCCTGCATGTGGTCCGTACCGGCAGACCGATGTACTGGATATTCATCATTCTGATCGCACCCGGCATCGGCTCCCTGGCTTATGCCATCGTCGAACTGTTACCTGATCTTTCCAATTCCGGCCAGGGACGGCGTGCAATGCGCGGTATCCGCAAAACCCTTGATCCTGGTGGTGATCTCCGGCAGCGACAGCTCGAGCATAAACTATCCGGTACTGTTGACGCAGCGCGCCATCTCGCTGGCGAATTGCTGGAGAACGGCCAGTATGATGAAGCTATAGAACACTATGAAAAATCCCTGACCGGGCTTTACGAAGACGATCCGGATTTACTGCTTGGCCTGGCGAAGGCGCTTGTCGCAAACGATGAATTTGAAAAAGCGCGTGACACACTGGATCTCCTGATCGAGCGCAATCCTGAATTCAGATCACAGGATGGTCATCTCCTGTATGCACGCAGTGTTGCAGCGTGTGGCGACGAGGACAAAGCGCTGGATGAATACAAGGCAGTTACGGCGTACTATGCCGGTGCTGAAGCAAGACTACAGTACGGGCTGTTCCTCGAAAAACTGGGTAACTGCGCGGCAGCGCTTGCAGAGTTCCAGGAGATTATCTCCACGGCCGAACTGGCACCGCGTCATTATCGTAAGGCACAAAGCGACTGGATCAGCCAGGCGAAAAATGGTGTTGAGCGTTTGTCCGAATGAGACTGTAGCTAATGGCGAACAATAGAGTGGCGGACTGAAGAATCGTGTTACCCCTTCCCTACTGGATTACTGTCTTGGTGACCGTGTTTGCCGTCGTCGTCTGCGTAACCCTGCATTACGAGGGCTTGCGACTTCTCAGTGACAAATTACCGATGCCAAAACATCATCACCGGCGCCGTATCATCCTGTTAATCATATGCCTGCTGCTCCTGCACAGTATGGAGATCTGGGTTTTCGGCCTGTGTTATTTCAGTCTGGAAAATTTCACGGGCTTCGGTGAATTCCTTGGCATTACGCATATGGGACTTCTTGATTGCATCTATTACTCCGCCAGCGTTTTCACGACGTTGGGCTTTGGCGATATCGTGCCAACTGGGCCAATACGATTCATGACCGGCGTTGAAGCGGTAGCAGGCTTGACGTTCATCACGTGGTCTGCGTCCTACACCTT
>CAYOHF010000042.1:0-26622 GCA_964403695.1 uncultured Woeseiaceae bacterium
ATTGCTAATTAGTATTGTAGGAGCCCGCCCAGCGGGCGATTGCGGGCTAACCAGGCCAACTTGATACTTCATCCGGGCACCGATTTTGAGTTAATGGAACAGCAATGGTGTCAGGTTTATTTGATTCGTTGAAAAATAAACCTGACTCCTTTCCGTCAGTTTCTTCTGATTTGACGCCGTCGCCTAACCGTTCAATTCTGACCAGCCCGACAACGTCTGGATCAGAACTGCAACCAACTGTACCAGGTCGTCGACATCCACCCACTCGTTCGGGCCGTAGAAATTGCCACCGATCGAGCCGATACCATACGCGGGTACGTCGAGCAGACGAATCGGGTAGCGAATATCGCCCGCATAGTGATTTGGATAGGCGTCGGGCGTGCGGCCGGTGACGTCACGAATCGAGTTTCGTAAAACGCGACTTACCGGCGCGTCCCAGTTGGCCTCGCCAGGATTGGTTCGGTAGGCGACCGGCTCCAGTGAAAACGCATAAGACTGATCGGCGTCCGGTATGGTCTCGGCGAATTTCGCGAGCTCGTCGCGCGCCGACGCCAGCAAGTCTCTCCACGTATTCTTGCCGCTGAATTTCAATCGAAAACGCGTGGAAGTTTCCTCTGCCACCGAACCCATACGATCGCCGCCATCGATCATACCCAGATTAAATAGCACGTCAGCAAAGATAGTTTGGCGTAAATGTTCGAGCGCGCGCCATCCCATGTCGATAGCGTTGCCACCCTCATGCCAGGCGGACGAATCCATGCTGCCGATCTCCATCTGCGGTCCGCGCCAGCCGGTGACCTTCAGCTCGAGATCGACAACGCCCTGAACAGCGTTCTTAATGTCGGCGAGGCCGCGCCCGGTTTCAGCAGGATGCACATAGAGGACGGCATCGATGCCGTGGTCGGTGCCGCGAAGACGTTCGAATATTGGCAGGCTGCCACGGCTGCCGCCACCTTTGCCGTGCAGACTCATGACAACCGGTAGCGGACTGTCAATTTCGGCCAGTGCAGCCGCGGCGACGAGCATGGCCGCGATACCGCCCTTATCATCCGACGTACCCAGGCCGTACAGGCGGTTGCCACGCATAACGGGCTCAAGCGGTTCGGTCTCCCATCCCGGATCAATACTGTGCGTATCGATGTGGGAAAACATCGCGTGGTTGCCGGCGCGATCTCCTTCTGGCCATCCGACAACGTTGATGAATGGTCCATCGCTTGGCGGATTGGGTGGCATGAATTCGGCATGCGATTCGTAGCTGCTCGGTCGATCGGCCGACTCTTCGATGCGGTACGGCAATCCGGCCAGATATTGAGTCACAACCGCTTGCGCGTCTGCTGCACTCTCACCCGACAGGCTCTGTACACGAATCATGCGTGTGAGAAGTTCGATGAGCTCATCGCGGCGATTGTTTGCGAGTTCAACTGCCGCGGGTGCCGCAGTGGCGCCAAGCGCCCCGGGCGGCAGCATGGACAGGGCGGTGAGCGCTCCCGCGCCACCGACGAATCCGCGGCGCGACATTCCTTTATCAAATGATTTGGACACTTTCCAGCTACTCCGATGCGTTGTTTGTCGTGATCATATCCTTATCAACACGCAGAAGGCAGGAAAGTAGCTAGACAAGTAGGGTGCTGGTGTTGAGTAATCACGATCTCAGGCACTATTCATTGTAAAAATCGAATACTCAACACCGGCAACTGTCACCGCTCACCGCTCGGCATAATTGGGCGCTACTTCACGAACTAGCGGGACAGAATATGGCAAATTGACGACAGCGCGCGTTGGCTCGTCGGTGTAAGCACCAATCTATCATTGGAGGAAGCCATGTTGATCCGTCTGCTCGTAGTTCTGGCTCTACTATCGTCTTGTTCGTTATCTGGTGATGACGTCACGAAGACTGTCGAGGTTTCCGCTGACAGGTTGGCGGAAATAAAAGCCAAACCTTACATAGGAGGGAACGGCCCTGGCGGCTTTTCTATAGCAGCGCTCTCGGGCCTGGCCGATGACTCGTCGCCTGGCGGGATTCTGTTCACAGGATTCGGTCCCTATTTGCATGAAATGGGATTCAAACCCAACATGGTGATTACCGAAATCGATGGCGTCGGCGTTGTTGACATCTTCGCTGATCGTTGGCGAGTTCTCCGTCTTCAAGATCCGAGTGCCTATGATGCGGCACATTACAACGACCTTATCGAGTACATCTTCGTCAGGGAACCCGTAGACAAAGTTATACTCACAATCGAGGTGAATGTTTCGATAACCTCGTTCATCGAAGGTCAATACGAACCGAATACGGAAGTCTGGCAAATTAATTTCCAGCGCTAAGGCGCAATCGCCAGCTGAATCAGTTAGCCAGCACCTCTTTAAGCGCGGCGATCAACGCATCAACTTCCTCAATGGTGTTGTAGTGCGCCATCGATACTCTTACGCAGCCGCCGTTCGCCGTGATATCCAGGTACTCTGCCAGGCGACGCGCGTGGAAGTCGCCAAAACGAACGGCGATATTGTAGGCATCAATTTTCTTCGCGATTTCGCCGGCGTCCTGACCATCAATGATAAAACTAATTGTTGGCACACGCCGCGGGTCGTCACCGTGTTCGAAACCGATGATCCGGCAATCGTCTCGTGAGCGAAGATATTTGAGCAGGCGTTCCGCAATCTCGTTCTCGTGGTGCGTGATCTGCTCGAAAGCCGCCTCGATTTTGTCTCGTACCGAACCGCTTTCGCCAGCACGCTCTCCAAGTTCTGCCAGGTAATCAACAATACCTGTTGCAGAGTAGGCCAGCTCATAACTCGCATTGCCGGGTTCCAGTTTGGCCGGCACTTTGTCTTTGCCGTAGAAATAGTGATAGAGATTGTCGAGTTCGGCAAAGAGTTCAAATTTGCCGTACAGCACAGCAAAGTGCGGCCCGAAAACTTTGTATAAGCTGAAAGCCAGGAAATCAACATCCAGTGCGGCCACGTCGATGGCCCGGTGCGGTGCGAAAGCCACAGCGTCGACACAAATCAGGGCGCCGTTGTCATGCACCACCTTCGCGATATCGGCAATCGGGTTTATGGTGCCGAGGATATTTGAGACATAAGTAACGGCAACCAGCTTCGTACGGTCCGTCATCAGGCTCTGCAAATCATTGAGGTCTAATTCGAGACTGTCTTTGTCGATGAGCCAGGTCTTGATATTGATCCCGGCATCCTCGAGGCCTACCCACGGGCCGATATTCGATTCATGGTCCGATACCGTAATGATGATTTCGTCACCCGGTACCAGCTGGCTTTTCATACTGCGGGCAAGATTCTGCAATGCGACCGTGGTTGATGCAGCGAATGCAATCTCCTCGGGCCTGTTTGCATTCACCAATTGCATCATCGCCTCGCGACCACTCTGAAACGCTGCTGCCGCGTCTTGTGAAAGCGCGTAACTGCCACCGAGTTGAACATTCATGTTAAAAAGGAACTCGTTCATTCGCTCTACGCTGCGGGACAAAATCTGCGTTCCCCCTGCGTTGTCAAACAGAGCCCAGCCATTCTGCAGACCTGGAAACTGCTCGCGTACGAAATCGATATCAAGTGAAGTTGTTTTATTCAACGGGTTTTCCTGGGTTAGTGGGCAAGGATTGCTTGCAAGAAATTTTGTGTGCGTTCTTCTGTCGGTGCATCGAATAACGTATCCGGTTCGCCGGTTTCGATAATCTTTCCTTCGTCCATGAAGACAACCCGATCGGCCACCTGCCGGGCGAACCCCATCTCATGCGTTACCACGAGCATCGTCACGCCCGAATGTGCCAGGCGTTTCATGACCTCGAGCACCTCGCCAACCATTTCGGGATCAAGAGAAGAGGTCGGTTCATCGAACAAGAGGATTTTGGGTTCCATCGCGAGTGCGCGGGCAATGGCAACACGCTGCTGCTGTCCGCCCGATAATTGATCAGGGTATTTGTCCGCCTGCGCTTCTATACCCACTTGCTGCATTAACTGGTCGGCTTTCTCGTCAGCCGCTCCATCAGATGCCTTCCTGACTCGCATGGGTGCCAGTTTGATGTTTTGCCGGATAGTCATGTGCGGAAACAAATTAAACGCCTGGAAAACCATGCCGACTTCGGCTCTGACATTGGCAAGTTCCTTGCCTCGTTTTACGGCGATACCATCGACGACTACCTGACCCGGACTGTCAAATGATTCAAGCAGGTTAATGCAGCGAATCAGCGTTGATTTGCCCGATCCGGACGGGCCAATGATGCAGACCACTTCACCTTCGGCCACGTCGAGATCAATGTTGTCCAGTGCCGTGAAGCTGCCAAATTTCTTGCTGAGGTTTTTAATCGAAACGATGCCGGTCATCGCGATGCCTTGTTTCGATAGCGTTTTTCCATGCGACCGACCAGGTAGACCAGTGGCCACAGGATCGCCACGTACATCAGGGCGGCGACAATTAATGGCGTGGGATTGGCTTCCAGGGCTTGTGCCTGCGTTGCCTGTTTGAGCAGGTCGGGCATGGCGACAACGGAGGCCAGCGCCGTGTCTTTCATTACGTTAATGCAGTTGTTGGTGAGCGGTGGAATGACAATGCGTATTGCCTGCGGCAGGACAACGTCGGCCATCATGTGTCGATAGCCGAGGCCGAGTGCCTGCGATGCTTCAAACTGGCCACGGGGCACAGCCTCAATGCCTGCGCGAAATATTTCTGCCGTGTAAGCGCCGGATACAAGCGTTAGCGATAGCGCCGCCGACATAAATGGCGATAAGCGCAGACCAACAAAAGGTAACGCGTAGTAGACAACAATGAGCAATACGAGAATGGGTATTGAACGGAAGACATCGATATAAATTTTGGCAATGATTGCCGCGGGCTTCACTGCATAGATGCGAGTGAGCGCAACAATCAGGCCCAGCACGAGGCCGGCAACGATCGCGACTGCACCGAGAGCCAGGGTCACGCGCAATCCCGAGACGAGCAATGGGAATGATGTGACCAGTACACCCCAGTTGAAAAAGGTTTCGACGAACGTCATGGGGATCGCATCTGTTTCAGTGTGTGGCCGGCTTTTCGAGGACGGTCGCCGTCGAACTGTCCGCGGCGGGCAGGGTGCCAAACCACGTCTCGTGCAGTTTGGCGATAAAGCCTTCCTCTTTCAGCGTACCGATGACGTCGTTAACTTCGTCGGTAAGCGGATCTGCTTTGGCGAGCATCATTGAATAGCGCTCGCCGGTTTCAATGCGCTCGATCACCTTGAAATACGGCTTACCCTTGATGTAGTAAGCCAGGGCAGGGATATCGGAGATATAGCCGTCGATGCGACCGCTTTGCAGATCGAGCATGGCCGGCGCGAGGCCTTCGAAGCGCCGAATATTGTCGAAGCCGTACTTGTCGCGATTGGCGGTTGTCCACATGTCGCCAGTTGATCCGGTGTCCACGCCAATTACCTTGTCCTGCATATCACCGAGTCCGCCGGCCGGGCTTTTGCTGGAGACGGTAAGAGACTGTGCGCTGTCGTAATAGGGTTGCGTGAAAGACACCGAGCCCAGACGCTTCTCGGTAATCGTTATAGACGATATCGCGATATCGATGCGCCCGGACTGGACCGCAGAAAACAATCCGTTAAAAGGGATGTTGACGATATCAACCTCGCGTTCCAGTCGTCTGCCAACTTCCCTGACGAGATCGAGTTCGAAACCGACGTAGTCGCCAGAGCCGTCCTGAAACTCCCAGGGCACGTTGCCGATGTTTGCGCCGACAGTCAGTTCAGCGGCCGGCGCCGGGCCGGACAACCCCAGCGTGCCAACAACGATGGACAAAAACAGTGATTTCAACAGAACTCCCCCTCAGGCGTAATTAGATCACGCCTGCCCGGGTAATCCCACATCGGTCAAAAATAGTGATTTCATATCGTCGACGTCGGCGTCGGCGATGATCAGGGGAGCAGGGTGCCGGGCACTGGATACGTTTTTCCCACCATTTCACAACAGGTATACGGATTGTGACTGTCTTTGATGCCGACCCAATGTGCTAGTCTCGCTCGCAACAAGGATATTGGTAGCCAATAAATGCATAACGACAACACTTCGCGCCGCAGTTTTCTGCGTGGTGGCGTAGCGCTGGCAGGTGGCTCGTGGCTGCGTTATACAGCACCGGGAATTGCAGCGCTGGCGCAGGCAGCCTGTTCGGCGAAAGAAGACGCTGCGGCGTTCGCAATACTCACTGCCAAAGAAGCTATTGAGTTCGAGGCAATTGCAGCACGAATATTGCCTACTACAGAGTCGCCTGGTGCACGAGAGGCCGGTGTTATCTGGTTTTTCGACCAGACCTTTGGCACTTTCAATGCAGACAATCTTCAGTTTGCACGTAGTGGCCTTGCGGAGTTTCAGGCGGCGATTGGTAGCGGAGTGTTGTTCTCCGGTCTGGATGAGGCAGCTCAGGATGCCTACCTCAAAACACAGGAACAGACGCCGTTTTTCAACATGATCTGGTTCATGGCCTTGACCGGTTTTTTTGGTATGAGCAAGTACGGTGGCAACCGGAACGATATTGGCTGGAAGCTGCTGGATATCGATCCGGAAAAGCACGCCTATCAATCACCGTTCGGCTATTACGACGCGGAATATATGAAGGAACATAGCGATGACTGATTTGCCAAAATTCAAGACGCAGGAGGCAGTCGACTTCGTCATCGTTGGCTCCGGATCGGCGGGTGGCATTATTGCGAAAGAGCTATCTACCGCAGGTTTCGATGTGGTGGTTCTGGAACAGGGCCCTTATCGAAAAGCCGCAGAGTTCACTCATGACGAAGTCGATGTCATTTTCAACAGTTCATTGCTCGGCGGTGGCCCGAAGTTAAGCGGTCAAACATTTCGGGACGATGCGAACAAGGTTGCTCAGCAACCTTCCCAACCTTCCCCACCCCCGGCCGAATATGCGCAGACGGTCGGCGGTAGCAGCGTGCACTTCACTGCCAATTTCTGGCGTCTTCGGGAAAGCGACTTCAAAGAAAAGAGTCTATGGGGCGCGATCGAAGGCACCAATTTTGCCGATTGGCCGATCACCTACGAGGAACTCGAGCCTTACTACACCAAGGTTGACTGGGAAATTGGGGTATCCGGCGCGCCCGGACCATTTGATTCGTATCGTTCGAAGCCGTTTCCCATGCCACCGATGGAGGTTAATTCGTCAGGCGTGTTAATGGAAAAGGCGGCAAAGAGTCTCGGCTTGCACGCACAGCCCGAACCCCTCGCTATCCTGACCCGCGCGCATAACGGGCGCACACCGTGCATCAAATGCGGTTATTGCATGTTCTTTGGCTGTGAGGTCGGTGCGAAGTCCTCAACTCTGGCTGCGATGATTCCACTGGCAGAGGCGAGCGGTCACTGTGAGATACGCCCCGAGTGTGCTGTATTTCGACTGGTGACCGGCGCCAATGGCAAGATCAGTGAAGTGCTTTACTACGACCCTGAGGGCAATGAACAGTCGCAGAAAGCGAAGGCTGTAGTCGTTTGTGCGAACGGCGCGGAGACATCACGCTTGCTGTTACTCTCGGAAAATCCGCAGCATCCCGATGGCCTGTCGAATAGCAGTGGCTTCGTTGGTCGTAACCTGATGTTCAATTCGCATTCGGTTTCGTCGGGACTATTCGAACACCAGCTGAATGGGTACAAGGGTGTCCAGGTAACGCGAGTCATTCACGACTTTTACGAGGCGGACCCAAGTCGAGGATTCTATGGCGGCGGCGGCATAGACGCCCGCGCGTTTCTGTCAGCCACGCCTGTTCTTCACGCCATAACCTCTTTACCGCCTGGCACTCCGCGCTGGGGTGCACAGTTCAAGGACACAATCGGTCACTCGATGACACGCACTATGACGCTCGCCACTGGTTCTACCTCACTGGCTCAGGATAGCAACAACATAACTCTGGATCCGACCCACACGGATCAATGGGGACGTCCCGCGGTTCGGGTAACGTATAAGGATCACCCCGATGATCTTGCGATGGCCACCTTCCTGCAGGACCGGTCGATGGAGTTACTAGAGGCAGCAGGTGCTGAGCAAAGCTGGCGATGGCCGGTCAACCCGCAGACCGGTGGCAACCATTTATTGGGAACGTGCCGTATGGGAAATGACCCGGGCACGTCGGTTGTAGATCGCTACCACCGCAGTCACGAAATCAAGAATCTGTTCATCTGCGACGGCAGCAGCATGGTGACGTCGGGCCGCGGGCAACCAACCATGACGATCATGGCGCTGGCATTCCGCGCGGCCGAGCACATTGGAAGGGCGGCAGCATCGGGTGATATTTAGGTTGAAGATATCTGTTGGAGCCATTGATAATACTAAAGAAGTTCTGGAAAATAAGTTGTCAGAACTATTATTCGACTGAACCAAATAGACCTGACACGTTTTCCAAATTCAACTCGAGAACAAGGGTGAATTCGAGTTTGACAAGGTGGCGAGGCGGGCTATCTCAAGGTCAAGCTGCCCAATAATGTTGCCTCGATCATCTACCTTCGGCGCGCAGCCCAGCTGAATCAGGCTAATCGTTTCAGAGCGTCGACTAGCTGTGCCAGCTCATCCGGCGTCGTGAATACCTGCGGCGTAATGCGAATGCAGTAGCCACTTTCCAGTCCCTTGCGGACGACAGTGAAGATCCCGAATTCCTTTTCCAACCTTTGGTGTAGTGCTGTCACATCTTCTGCCGAGCGCTTGCCTGCCAAGCGGAAAGAACCCATGCCGGTGCGCGATGCCTCGTCGAGGCCGCCGAGAAGTTCGATGTGAGACATTGATTCGGCTTCATTGGTCCATAGCTGCCGCAGGTATCGTACTCGGGCTTCCTTGTTTGCGCCGCCGATCGCCTCGTGAAAATCGAGCGCGTGTGGAATCGCCAGGATGGCAGCAAAATTCGCGGTGCCCACATGGACGCGCTTAGACACCAATGTGTCCCCGGGATCGCTTTCGCCGGGATAAGGCGCGACTTTCGCCAGGCTGCCGCGTCGCATATAGAGCGCACCGACACCCACCGGCGCACCGATCCACTTGTGCAGGTTGAAGCCGGCCCAGTCGACTTGCAGAGACGGCACCTGGTAGTCGAGCAGCCCCCAGGATTGGGCGGTGTCGCAGATGATATCTATGCCGCGCTTACGTGCCTCTTGCGCAATTCGTGCGACCGGAAGTACCAGGCCGTGCTGATTGCTCACGTGCATAAGCAACATGAGCTTGAGGTCGGGGTTCTTGTCGAAGGCATCGCGATACAGCGCAAAAAGCTGCTCCTGGTCCACCCGTGTTGGAATGATCAGCTCGACTGGCCGTGCGCTTCGAGCACCCTCCAGCCACTGCATCGCTGCCTTGAAATGCGGGTAGTCAATATCGGCATAGAGGACTGCGTCGCCGACCGTGAGGCCTCGGTATTGCCGTATCAGGCTGTCAATCGATTCGGTCGCGTTACGAGTCAGCACGATTTCATCGTCGTGCACGCCAAGCGCGCGGGCCACTCGCCGTACGCTCTCCATCTGATCTGCATCGAATTGTTTTCTGGCATAGAAAGAATTCTGAGCATTCACCATCCGCGTAGCGTCGATGTAGGCATCCTGTACAGGATGAGCCATCTTGCCCCAGTAGCCGTGCTCGAGGTTGACGATACCGACGGTGCGGTCGTAATTCGTGGCCACTTCGGACCAGAAGGATTCGTCCTGAGCCAGCGCTGAAGGACTCGTGTCGGCGGGCAAGCCTGGCAGGTGCGCTTGTGCGGATCTGCCAGATATCGGTAAGCCGACAGCCGCTCCGGCTGCGATCGCCCCAAGCAGCTTGCGCCGGCTAATACTAATTTTCGGAGTTGCCACGATGGTGTGCCCAATATTGCCTGTTCCGCAAATTATATCCTATTTGTACGTGGCCCCTGAGAGCATTCGGCGAGGTGCTGGAATGATGGTGCCCACTTTGGTGCAGCGACAATAACTTTCATTCTTGTTAACCGTCTGCTTTTCCCGATAGCAAGGGACGGTGCCGGTGTTCACTTAAATTACTGATGGCTGCATCAACCTGGCAGACCAGTTGACTCGTGCTGGCAGGCACGTTGATGCGGTCGCAGCGGCGAGTAAAGCGCTGGAGTTGACGCCCGGCAGTGTCACCGTAGAAGTAAATCTTGCGCTCGCATAAGTGCTCGCCGAGCAACCGGAAGAGGCACTGGCCGTTGCCGAGAAGGCGGAATGGCGCTTTTTCCAACTACTCACACGAACATTGGTGCATCACGATCTTGGCAATACCAGGCAATCAGATGAAGCGTTTACGTCCATGATCGATGAGTATTCTGGTAGTAGAGCTTTCTATATTCCAACCGCATATGCCTGGACAAATGATGTTGTTAGCGCACTTGAATGGCTACAACGCGGAGCGGATGAAGGGCAGCCCATGCTGGGAATCAGAACCGATCCGTTTCTGGCTTCGTTGCACAATGACGCGCGGTGGGATTCGATATTGACGGAATTAGGTCTGTCGGATGATCAGGTCGCGAAAATAGAGTTTTAGGAACGCCCGGGGGCGATAACTTACTGAAAAAAATAGCCTAAGAGAATAAGGTCTCAGATATATTTGTTTCAGTCGACAAATAAACCTGGCACCTTCTCACGCTGTTCGTGTTTTTCAAACCAGGTGACGGGGCTTACCCGCCTGGCAAGCTACGAATCCTTGGCTATTTTGTCGATCAGCCGGATCTCGTCGCTAGTGCATATCCATATTCGCCTTGCGGCTTTGCTGATGTCGGTCCACTCGGCTGTTGAGGAATTGGGTTTTACAAAGACTTTCAGTGGATCAATCTCGTACACGAACGACCGAGTGTCATGCTTGAGTTGTCTGAACATTATGGCTGGGACACCGGACGTATAAATACTGTTCCTGGAATTCTCGACATTTGGCGTCGAAACGAATGCGCCAGGGGTATCAGCGAAAGCGAATACTTGATAAGAATCCCCATCCGTCGTCGTAAATTGTCCAGATGTAGTGTCCACAGTTTCGGCATCGAAAATGTTCGAGGCAATGTACTCAGTCGCCGCTTTTCTATTGGCGCTTTGATTTGCCTTGCCGGGTTTTAGAATCTTCATATTAAGTGTCCTTTCGACAATTCTAATACAATGCGGCGCCAGACGCCGAAAATCTTGCGCCAGGACGAACTTAAGGGAAACGACCTGCGTAACAAGATGCCCGGCACGAAATAACGGGCACAGTGGCGGCAGACCTTGTAGAGGTTGTTTTTCATGGGGAGTCGTGGGCATGGCCCACCCCTGCGGTAGGGACAATCAGGTGCGAAATAGCGTGTCAGGTCCATTTTTCGACTGAAACATATTGACCTGACACCTTATGGTCAATGGGCGACCACTAGTCGTGCCGACAGACTAGAGAGCCGGAATTTCTCTCTGCCGCATCGGCATAGTATCGATCAGGGCATAAATATCTGTCATTGAGGTAGCTGTTTCGCCTGATAACTTCACAGCGCCGTCCTTGCCGATAAGTCTCAGGGCAAACGAATCCGGGCCAATGCCCAAAGCGACCCGTGCCATGGCAGTTTCTTCGTTTGTTAATGCCTGGGTGCCCGCTGTTGAACCTGCATTGTCCAGCAGCGTGACGAGCGCCATGTCGCGATCTGCAAATTCCTGGGGAGCCAACGCCAATTCGTGTTGCTGTCGTCTCAGGTTCTTATCATCGTAAGTCGCGGCGCTGAGCACGAGAACGCGCTTTTTCCATTGGTACTGTGTGAGCTTGAAAGGTTCATCCGCCAAATAGGCGTGCACACTGGCCATTTGTAATTCAAAAGGGCCGTCTTGTTGGTCGTAGATCATCAGGCCCATGCCTGTTATTTGTTCGAGGTCGAGGGCAGGGCCATCCAGTTGATTGCCGCGGACTCTGGGAATGAAGTTTGCGAACGGAATGTCGATCGTGCTCCATGTGCCTTTGCGAGTTTCGAAATCGGCCCAATAACCGATTGATCTGCCTCGCCAACTGGCGGCGGTGCTCAATCGCCAGGTATAGGCACGTCCATCGCCTTTTACGTATAGCCGGATACCAGCGTAGTCTGACAAATCCAGCTGCAGTGGTCTTGTTCGGATTGAGCTAAAACCGCCACCATTCGTGTTCGTTCGGCCGATGAAGCTCAGCTCACCCGGCTTTTGTTCGAAATCACCCTCGCTCCGTCCGCCCATAACGTTATCGTTGACCACATGCCAGGCCACGTCGGAACTGTTCGTGGTGAAGTCAGTGAGCAGTATTTGCCCCTTGGTTTGAGCGTCCGAGGCGTCGAGAGGCATGACGGGTAAAGTCATAAGTAGTAATCCAAAGAATAGTGAAAAAGGTGTCGAGTCAGTTGTCATGTCTCATCATTCAGGTAATCCAGGTGCTCGAACGAAAATGCAACAGGGGCGACGTTAGTCAAGGACTCGATGACTTTGGGGTTAGCCGTATTACCTTCTTGAAGCATTGTGAGCTGGTCGCGAGTGACGGGGAAAAACGGCAGCCAGTCGAAAAGGGTTGCCGCCAGCTTCATGAGAGTAATCGGTATCGGAATGATCCACTTCTTCCGCCCGGTCGTCGCAGCGATGCGACGAATCATTTCGGGCCACGACAGAATTTCCGGCCCTCCCAGATTGTAGGTCTTACCGATGGTCGACGGGTCAGTCAACGAATTGACGAATGCGCGTGCAACATCCTTAACATGCACGGGTGACATGAGAATGGCGCCGCTCGTCGGTCTCATACCGCTGAAGAATTCGACCGCCGGTATCGGTTTTTGCACCATATCCCGGAATAGTTGTGTCGCGAATTCCATTCGCCCACGCGGGTCACCAAAGATTACAGAAGGCCTGAATATCGTTGCCTTGAGATTGCTCGCGAGCACCAGGTCCTCTGCCTGCTTCTTGGTCTCCTGGTAGCGGGTGCCGGGACTCTTCACACCGATAGCACTCATTAGCAGGAATCTCGCTACGCCGTTCTCAATGGCTGCGTCTACAGTTTTTACAACACCATCGTACTGCGTAGCCTCATACGTGATTCCGTTCCTGGGGCTCTCTCTTAGTATGCCGACGCAGTAAATGACAGCGTCGCAAGCGGAAACCAGTTCAGCAATACATGTAGCGGAGTCGATACTCCCGGAAACGACGCGAGTGGAATCCGCTTGCCGAGCTTTATGCTCACTACCGGGACGAACAAGCTGGCAAACGTCATGTCCTTGTTCCAGAAGTTCGTCGACGAGGTAGCTGCCGACATAGCCAGTGCCACCGACGATCGCGACGCGCATACGTTATCTCCGTTACGACAAATCAGTCCAATCACTACATTTTAAGCGCTGACTCGATCTCCGAAATGATCTTGTCATCATACGGCTTAGTTCGGGGGCTAAATTCGGTAATCAATTTTCCATCTCTGCCAATCAGGTACTTGTGGAAGTTCCAGGTTGGGTAGGTGCCGGCTGCAGCAGCCAAATCGTCATAGAACGGGTGCGCTGCATCCCCTTTGACGACAACCTTTTCAAACATTGGAAACTTGACTTTATACGTCAATCGGCAGAACTCCTGGATTTCCGCTTCGGTGCCGGGCTCCTGGCCCATGAAGTCGTTCGACGGAAAGCCGAGGACCACGAGCCCCTGTTCCCCGTATTCCTTGTAGAGCTTTTCGAGCCCGTCATACTGGGGTGTATTGCCACACTTCGACGCTGTGTTCACTACCAGAACAACTTTGTCCGAGTAGGCATCGGAAAGATTAACGACATCCTCAGCGGCTAGCCGCCGAAAATCGTAGTCGAGCAAGACGGTGTCAGAAGCCATGGATAAAATGGCAGTCAATAACAATACCGCGCCTGTTGTGAATCGCATATCGCACTCCTAAAACATGAAGAACCCAAGCGAAGAGTTCTCCTTCCAAGGCCTTATCGTGCCCGTTCGCTCACTGTGTAACCAGCCAATTTTTGTAACAAGTCGTATCAATGTACTGGCGCAATCTACGAGAACACACCAGTAATGGTAGCGAAGCCCTTGATAACGCGATATCACGCGATCGTCTGCGACTATTGGACGCGCACTGATTTCGCCCGTCGAAGGCGATTCGGGTGCGATTGTTAGTCTAATTCTTCATCAGAACGGGGCCGACCAGTCAGAGCGGAAAATATAGGGCAGCATCATCGCGCCATTTCCCGACCGGTAGAGGCCCAGATCCTGCAAAACCGGAAAAAACGTCTATGCTTAGGTGAATAGTGCTAACAACGACAACAACAAGGAGCACGGGGAATGAAACGATTAATATTGGTCACACTGACGGCGGCCCTCACATTTTCGATGAATATTTCGACAACATTTGCACAGGATGGGCCTCCACAATTCAGGCCGGTCGAAATGTGGGTGTGTTCATTCAAGGACCGTAAGGACCAGGATGACATGAATAATGTATACGAAATGATTGAGGCCGCAGATGGAGACGTTGCCTATGCAGCCTGGCAGCTCAATTCCTTTATGACTGGCAGCCGCGGGCAGAATATGGACTTCATCTATCTCGGTGCATGGGCTGACAACTCGACCATGGGAGCAAATCTCGAGAACTCCTGGCAGAATCATGCCGAGATTGATGAAGCCTGGGAAGAGGTCGTCGACTGCCAGGGATTGATGTTTGCAAGCCTGCGGATACAGGCGAATCCTGAAGGTGCCGACGGAAGCGAAGACTTTTTGCTGGCAGTGAGAGATTGCAATACCGGGCACGGCATAGGAAACGCGCAGGCGGTGGCCGCTATACGGAAGTATAACGACTATCGCGTTGCCAATGGCTTAACCGTTGGTACGTTCGTGTGGTTCCCGGCTTACGGCGATGGTAACGCCGATTTTGACTTTAAAATTGCAACGGCGTATGCCGGGCCTCGTGCATGGGGCGATGCGGGCCAGTGGTTTACCGACAACGCAGCCTATCGGACGCGCAATGCCATTGGGGATGGCATCCTCGAGTGCGACGAGCCTCGTATATACACCGGAACTACGTTGATGGATAACCTTAACTAGCAGTAGTCGCGGTATTTTGCAGGGGCGGCAAGCGTGGCTTGCCGCCCTTTTCTATGTGGGGTCGCGAGACCGAGTCGGTGGATTTTGGATGCTAATGCGAAGCGTGCCGGGCTTTGACGAAATTAGGGTGTCAGGTTTATTTTTCGACGACAGCAAATAAACCGGACACCTTTTCCATTCAAATTCAAACTCAAACTCAAAACCGGTCGTGATACCAGGAAATCGCGGCTAAAGCCGCTCCCACGATCGAAACTACAAAACTATGGGATCAGAGTAAAAACCGAAAGCGGCTGCACTTGACCTCACCAGTGCACTGGGCATCTCTCCGAAATTATGGATGAATCTGCAAGCTACTTACGATTTGGACAAAGCGAAAAAGGCGAGGCGCGCTGCCTGAGCAAAAGTGACTTTCAAACTTGGGGGATAGTTTAGACAATTGCCTCCGATGCTTGCTGCGTGGCAAATCAGTATACTGTCCCCGCTATAACTCGATACCCCCGCAATCAATGCCCAACGCCAACACCGTAATCATCCTCGATTTCGAAACCACCGGCCTGTCCCCAAACATCGGTGATCGCGCGATCGAAATCGGCGCTGTCAAAATAAAAAATGGTGAGGTGACAGATCGCTTCCAGGAACTCATGAATCCCGGACAACGCGTGAGTGGATTTATTGAATCCTACACTGGTATCTCAAACGCAATGCTCAAAGATGCGCCGCCTTGTGGGGAGGTAATGCATCGCTTTTCTGATTTTATTGATGGTTATAACCTTGTCGCCCATAACGCCTCCTTTGATCAGCGCTTTCTGGATGCGGAGCTGCGAAGAATCTCCAGGAGAGTCACTGGTCAGTTCGCCTGTTCCATGCTCGCGGCGAGACGCATTTATCAGGATGCGCCCAATCACAAGTTAGGCACCTTGGTGGGCTACACGAACATTCCCTCGGAAGGTGTTTTTCACAGGGCCCTGTACGATTCGGAGATGACGGCCAAACTTTGGCTGCACATGCTGAATGACATTGAGTGCCGGTATCAGATGGATGCGGTCCCATTCAGGTTGATGCAAAAGTTGGCGAAGACGCCGAAGCATGCTGTTGGGAGATTTCTGGAGCGCTGGTAGTTGCGCAGCCTGTTTCAGTATTGGGTGATGCGGGGAATTTTGGGTTCAGGGCAAATCCGGGGTCAGAGTAAAACTTTCAGGATCTTGTTCTGACTTGAGATTTGGAAGTTTTTACTCTGACCCCGTATTTACTGATTCTAATTGTGGCAGCAGCCTGACAAACCGACTGAAAATCCGCGTGTCGGTGGTTCGATTGACTACGGGCTGGAAGCAGCCCTTGCCCTCGCTTCGCTCGGGTTGCTCCGCATCGCTAGCCAGCTTCTCTGGCTGGTCCGCCCCTGGCCACCACTCAAACGCAATTCGGCTGGAATGAGTAGCAGAGCAATAAATCGGCGAATTGTCAGCTAGAACTCCACGACCGCTATCGATCGAGCAGGGAGTTGAAACTCGGCTGTCGGCATTGCAACTGCTGGCAGGCTCGACGCCGGGTCGGCACTTTCGTCAATGACAAATATTTGTGTCGGTGTTGCGGTCGCACCGTCCAGTATTACGCTAACGGTTCGAGGTAGGGTGTTGCGATTGACCAGGAACACTCGCACTGTGCCGCTTTGTAAATCGCGGGTTACGAGTACAGCGCCTTGCCCCGAGTCCAAACGTCCGTCTGCGAATCCTTGCACATCCAGTCGCTCAGCGTTGCCGGCAGTCAGTTTTGCCATCAATTCATAAGCTCGATACAGGTAGCGTGGTGTACCGCTGTTGTCGATGAGTCCCAGTGCAAGCGCTGGAAAGAAGTCGTAAATGATGGCGTTATGAGAACGATCGAGACCGGCAATCGCCCCGAGCGCGACAACCGTTGCTGCATGCAGGGCGGGGTCCATTGTCATCGCATATTGCTGGTCGCCAGCACGTGTCGCCAGGTCGGGGCCCCATTCGCCGAGTACGAGTTCGGCACCTTGATAATCTGTCGAGTTCCGAATTGCAGCTTCGGTTTGTACAATAGCATCGACAATAAATAACGGATCATCGTTGTATGCGTGAAAAGATATGAAATCGAGCGGAATGTTAGTGCCATCGAAGCTATTTATGGTTGCGATCGCGCTGGCAAAATTGACGAAGCTTGCGAGACCGATCTTGATTCCCTGACCTGCCGGATCAATGGTTGAACTTCGATACGCGTCCAGTTCCATCAGCGTCGGTATAGCCATATCGAAAAATGAATCAGGGTCCGCGGCCAGTGTCGGCTCCCAAAACTGCGGCGCCTCAGGTTCGTTCCAGACTTCCCAGTACGTGACCGGTCGTGGTCTGTCATTACCTGTCTTCGTTCCAGTCCCTTCCACCACCCGTTCAACCAGGCCAGCAACTGCCTTTGCGAATACGGCGGGATCTGCAGGTTCATTGTTGGAGACGCTGTTCGTGAATGTTGCATCGCAGTCGAGGCGATTCGGTGTCTGATTGATCGACAAAGCACGTGGCATGTGATCGATAGATACAAACGGTGTCGCGCCGAATATGTTCGCATCGTCAATAACCGAACGCACGTAATCCAGGGCATAACGACTATCGTTGATGTCAGCATCCCCCACCAACGATCCATCGGTGTAGCTGAACCAATCCCGACTTGCTATCAGGTCCAGATCTGCTGCGAATGAAGATTGTGCGCCTGGAAACGTGCCCGGACATGCCGTGCCGTCGGTTAACGTGGCAAATCTTTCCGTGGTGATTTCCCAACGGCCCAAGCCAATTCTCCAGTCAGCTCCAGAGCCGCCAGGAGCAGCAAAACCAGCGCCGGCCATGGCAGGTACGAGCCCTGGAACATTTTGGTAGTCGAGTAAGACACCGGACAAGTCGTAGAATCCGGCCACTGCCGGCGCGAGCGGCGCAACGGTGATGCTGGTGTCCACCGCGAGTTGCCAGTCGACCGCGGCCGGCGGCGGAGGTGGCGGTAAGGTCGGGGCATTGGAGCCGCCAGAACCACCACAGCCCTGGCACAGAACGATCAAAAACGTCCAGAGCAAATGCGAACTGCATGGAAACGAGTGACCCTTGAACCGATTACGAATGCGTTTGGATGTGTCCATAAGGCTGACTCTGTTTGGCCTGGTAATTAGAACCCCACCGTGTAATGAGTGAGTTATCTGCCTATTAATATGACAGCTCAAACCTTATTGGCGTGATACGACTCTCGAATTGAAGAATGGGTAAATGGGGTGGTAAATGGCTTCGAACCGATTTCCTGGATTTTTGTCTGCCCAGTCGCGACTGAAATTAATGGCGTTCAAGCGCGCCGCAAGTTACGACTTTACACTGTTGGAAGATAGCGAAGACGTCGCCGGGGTGTGCGAGGTGTGGGGAACGCCTGGCGTAATCATTGTCGATCGTGACATGAAGATTTGCTTCAAACTCTATACATTGCCGCAACGCGTTTGTGTTTTTACGATAAGGCAGGCATGTTCCCCAAATGACCCAGCACGAATACATCTTTATCGCCATTTCAATCGTTCTCGGCCTGGCGATGGCACGCTTGCTCCACAATGCTGCCTTGCTGGTTCGCGCCCATAGTCGCGTGACCTATCACTGGGCAACGGTGCTGTGGAGCAGCTGCATCTTTATCTACATCCTGCAACTCTGGTGGGTCGGCTGGGAGCTGCGCCGGGTCACTGACTGGTCCATCATCGATTTCTTCGCCCTGGTGATCGGCGCGATATTTATCTACGGCGCCGCTGAGCTTGCGATGCCGGTCGAGGACTACGACACTTCTGACAATACCGAACTGGATTTCCTGGCGCACAGCCGCTCACTCGGGCGAGTGTCAGCGATTTCAATGCTCGGCTACTTTGCGGTCGGGCCGTATGTCAACCTGACAATGTTCGGCAATCCTCCGCTGCCATCGTATGGGTTTCCAATTTTTGGTGGCAGCCTGATGATGCTGATGATCCTATGTCCGCGGTGGTTCAAATGGCTGTCAGTGGTATTCACCGGCTACACAATCCTGATTCTTTACCTGACTGCCTGATCGACTCGGTCGTGATATTAGGAATTCGGGGCTAAAGCGGCTCCCACGATTGTGCCAAAAGTTATGTGGGAGCGGCTTTAGCCGCGAATGCTCGATCTGGCAACGGCGAACAAAATAAAACCCGAGTTGATGTCTTTAGCAAACAAAACCAAGTGGAATCCAAGCTCATCGAAGTGGCTCAGGATTTCAAATCCTGGATTGTGGGACACCTTTTCCACTCAAACGAAAAATTGATCGTGGTATTGGGAATTCGCGGCTAAAGTCGCTCCCACGATTGTGCCAAAAGTTATGTGGGAGCGGCTTTAGCCGCGAATGCTCGATCTGGCAACGGCGATCAAAATAAAGCTCGAGTTGATGTCTTTAGCAAACAAAACCAAGTGGAATCCAAGCCCATCGAGGTGGCTCAGGATATCAAATCCTGGATTGTGGGATAGCAGTGGTATCAGGTTGGTTGTTCGACTACAGCCATTAAGCCGGATACCTTTTCCACTCAAACGAAAAATTGGTCGTGATATTGGGGATTCGCGGCGTCTCAGCTTTTAAATATTTCTAAACGCCGCAACGAAGCACAATAGTTTAGACAGCCGCTCCCACGATCGGTGCCACAGAGTCTTCGTTGTTTAAATCTCGAATAAGTACGTCGCCTTGACAATGATCTGGTCCTGCGAAAATCGATCAGCAGGGTCGAGTCCCTCGCGGTCATTCTTGTTATAGACAAAGTAGACATACGACAGCGGCCGATACTCCCAAGCGAGCCGGAGGTTCCAGGTGTTTCGGTCGGCCAGGCTATCCCATTGAAAAAATCCCGTGACCTGAAGCCGCGGATTTAGTGCGAGGCGCGCGTTCACTCGGTACAGGCGGGTGGTCTTGTCTTCGGCGGCGACGCCGAGGTCCTCTAGTTGGTTCACCTGGACATCGGCGGACAATTCGATCTGTGGCCTGGGGGCGAATCGCGCCGACACGGAATAGCTGGTTAGCTTGCCGTCAAAGTAATCGCCTGATTCCACACTGACGTCACCCGCAAGCGATGCGGACTGATCCGTTCGTGCGCTCGCCCGGTAGCGCGTGTAGTCGTACTTACCGGGTGCAATTTCGATACCAGCAGGAAAGAACGGCTCTTCCAGTCGTTGCTGATTGGGCTCAAAAACGAAATCAATCTGAGCGCCGGAGTGATAGCGCAAACGAAAAGGTCGAATGGGCGCGTATGCAAACAGAAGGTCTCCATCATCCGAGCTACGGAATGCGAACACTGAGGCGCCGGGACTAAAACTGCGAATGGACGTCGGCAGTTTTGTTGATCGAAAGTCGAAGCTCGTGAGCAGGCTGTTCATCATGTAATTAGTATCGAGAAGCTCGAGTCCAATACCGGGGTTGTAGTCCTTACTGAAGTAGTTAAGCGAGCTAATATAGATTTTGTTGCTTTGATAGAACCCCCACAGCTGAGCGCCAAGACCATCGCCGGTTTCGTCGTCATCGGAAGCGGACAGCATTCCCTGTATCCCAAATGACTGTGTGGGCTGCCATAGTCCGTCAACTGTATAAGTTGCATTACGATTTTTTGCGATTGTCTGACCACTTGTGATGGAGTCACCGTCCTCGCGATAAGTTAGCATGCCGCCGATTCGGCTTTGCCCGGAGACGTTGCGTGAATAGCGCGCTACCGCAAAGTCTGCCGATGGATTTGTACCGAATGCCTGTTGCCGCATTGCCAGCAGGCCGACCTGTCGTTCAGATGAGCGGCTGGTCAATCGAAGGCCACCATCCAGAGGGATTGGGTTGCCGAATTCATCCAGACCAATACGTCGGCTGAAAAACGGTCGTATCCATTCGGTAACACTGGCGGTGAAGATGTTGGCGCTCTCCAGAAAAAATTGCCGCCGCTCAGGAAAGAACACACTGAAACGATCGAGATTGATGACCCGTCGGTCGACATCGGCCTGGGCAAAATCGGTATTGACCGTGAGGTCGAGTACAGTACTCGGCGAAATTGCCCACTTCAGTTCTCCCCCGACTTCGACGTCGGAAACATCCGCCGCCGTCGTTTCCCTGAGGCGCTGACTCAAAACGTACGGGTTGAGTTGCAGATTCGGTCTCAGCGGCGGCGTTTCGAAGCCGCGCAGTTCGCCGGCATAGGCCATGCGCTCAATTGAAAATGCGCGCGGAATAGCCGGTAAACTGGACTCCTCGTTCAGACTACGCACGTTACGGGCGAAGATGACACCGAGGCGATCTGCCCCATCCGGATAGCGGAGGTTTCGCCAGGGAATTTCGATCTCGGCGACCCAGCGATCGTCGTGAATTACTGTGCGTACCGTCCAGCGGGCATCCCAGTTCAGGTTGGCCTCAGTGCCGTCGATAACCTCCAGGTCGCGCTGATTGCCGTGCGGCGTCGTCTGAAATATGACCGCGTTGCGCTGGTCCAGGAAGCCATCGATCGAAATTCCAAAAAGGTCATTGTCATCAAACGAAAAGTCGCGTCGCAGGTTTTGCACGCGCGTAAGATCTCTGGGTTGGAAGCAAATCGCGGAAATATAAAGCGCATCTTCGTCATAGGCCAGGCGAACCTCGGTCTTGTACGTTGGATCCGCTTGTTGCACAGGCTCTTTTTGCACAAAGTTTGTGATCACCCGGGCTTGTTGCCATATGGGCTCGCTAAGGTCGCCATCGACCGTAATCGCACCCTCCAGCCGGGATGCCTGAAACAACGTCCGATCCATCGGCGGGTCAAAGACCTCTTGAGTGATTCCGACGGCTGGCAACAGAAGAATCGGAATTATCAAGAGCGACAA
Source organism: uncultured Woeseiaceae bacterium (assembly GCA_964403695.1). Classification (GTDB taxonomy): domain Bacteria; phylum Pseudomonadota; class Gammaproteobacteria; order Steroidobacterales; family Woeseiaceae; genus SZUA-117. Next base: position 21,867 of record CAYOHF010000042.1, read on the forward strand.
AAGGTTTTCGGGTTTCGTTCTGGCATGCATTGGGGAATTCCAGCTAAGGTGACGGGGAAACAATACGAATGGCGCGCTCGGAATGCTTGTCAGCCATGATGGTTTATTGTCGTTAATCGTCGCAAAAGGGGGCGCTGACACGTTTTGCGACAGTTTTTCTTGCGACCGTGTAATAGAGTCACGCTATGACCGAGCAATCAGCCCATATTGTCGTCGTCGATGACGATGACGACATCAGATCGTCACTGGCGAAATATCTGCGTAAACACGGATTCAGAGTGAGTGTTGCCGCGAACGGTGAAGAGCTGAATCAGGTTCTGTCCACGGCCAACGCCGACCTCCTGGTTCTGGACATCATGTTGCCGGGCGACGACGGCCTGACGATATGCAGGCGCGTATTGGAGACCCGGCAATTGCCGATCATTTTCCTGACTGCACTGGCAGAGGATATTGATCGAATACTCGGGCTGGAGCTGGGTGCCGACGACTATGTGACCAAGCCATTCAATCCGCGCGAATTATTGGCACGAATAAAGTCGGTCATGAGACGCAGCCAAATGCTGCCGAACAAGCCCCGGATCGCGAAGGGCGTCGTGAAATTCGATCGATGGCAGTTCGATATTTCGCGTAAAGAAATTATGGGCTCGGACAATGTCGCAATCCGGCTCAGCTCAGGCGAGCACCTGGTATTGGTGTCGCTGATTGAGCACGCCGGCAGCACATTAACCCGGGACCAGCTGTTGAACCTGACGAAGGGCCGCGAGGCCCAGTTGTTTGATCGAAGCATCGACAATGTCATTAGCCGTCTGCGCCGGAAACTGGAGGTCGACCCAAAGAAGCCGTTGATTATTCAGACTCAATGGGGAAATGGGTATGCGTTTGTGGCTGATCTCGAGTCTGCTTCATGAGTTTTCTATCACGGATGATGCCGAAGTCCATTGAAGGGCAGATGGTCGCAGTGCTGGCAATCTCAATTTTGCTCCTCCTTAGCGCACTCACCGCGCTGGATTTCATGGAGCGTAAATCGACCATCGAGTGGGCCGAATCCAATGCGACTCTGAACCGGCTGGAAAGGATGCGAGCCGTGCTGGAAAAGGTGGACGCAAGCGAGCGTGACGGCGTGCTGCGAGTGTTGTCCGGGTGTCATGACGGTTACACCTTAAGCGCGCGGCAGTTCGGGCCGCTCAGCGAAAACGCGCGCACGAATACGATTCGGGAAAGTTTTGCACAGCAGTTAGGCGTTGCTGCTGAGGATATCGCGGTTGGCTACGCAGACCTGACTCGAGACGATTTTTCTTACGCTAATTGCGCCGCATCCGAGATCGATTTGCCGATGACCGCTATAGTGATCAGCGTGCATCTCCAGTCGGGCGGTTGGTTCAATGCGGAAGTGCATCCGCACGAGTGGCATCTGCAGGATCTTATCGCACAAATTATTCGCTATAGCTCGGCCTTGATACTGGTCGGTGTATTCGCACTCTTTCTGATTCGTAAGCTAAGCAGGCCGCTCAAACAACTGACAATTGCGGCGGATGAATTTGCGGATGGCCTGAAGGTTTCGCCTGTCGATGAAAGTGGGCCACCGGACCTGCGGCGGGCGATAAAGTCGTTTAACACGATGCAGCAACAGGTGGCCGACGACGTCAAGAAACGCACCGATACGCTTGCAGCTATCAGTCACGATCTACGTACCCCGTTGACGGCTCTCAGAATAAGGGGAGAGTTGGTTGACGATGATGAAACGCGTCGCGATTTGGTTGCAAGCATCGACAAGATAGACAAGGTCATTGCTTCCGGGTTGGAATACCTGCAGGGAGAATCCCGGACCGAACCTCTGCGGGAAGTCGATCTGAGTACGCTGTTGGCGAGTGAGTGCAGTGACTTTGATGAGTCGGGACAAAATGCAAGGTTTGTAGGCGAGAAGGGCGTGCGGTTCAATTGTCGACCGGATGCGCTTGCACGTGCTGTGCGGAATCTTATAGAGAACGCGAACAAGTACGGAGACGGTGCCGTTGTGGATTTGCGATCCGGTGAGCAGTACGTGGACATAACCGTGTTAGATACCGGGCCGGGAATTCCAGCAGACAAAATTGATGAGGCACTGGAGCCGTTTCGCCGACTATCAATGGCGAGAGAGAGTCAGCAGGGCGGGTTCGGGCTGGGGCTCGCGATTGTGGATGCTGTAACCAAAGGACACGATGGCCAGCTATTGCTGGAGGCCAACAATCCATCGGGACTCGCGGCAACGATTCGATTACCGAGGACAATCGGTTAGCCCGCGCTTTGGTCAAAGCCATGCCTAAATGGCGCGCGTCCTGAGGCATAGAGATGCCCATCTTTGGCAGGATTTTTGCGTGTAGTTTCTGTGTAAAAAAGAGGGGCACAAGCGCCCCTCTTTGTTGCATGCGGGATCAGAGCACGTCGAAGCGGTCGAGGTTCATCACCTTGGTCCATGCCTGGATAAAGTCATCTGCAAACTTTTCTCCTGCGTCGTTAGCTGCATAGACTTCTGCGATAGCTCGCAGCTCGGAGTTTGACCCGAAAACAAGGTCAACCGGCGTGGCCGTCCATCTTAGGTCACCCGTCGCACGATCACGACCTTCGTAGACGCCCTCAGATTCGGCTGACTTTGCCCATTGCGTGGACATGTCGAGCAGGTTCACGAAGAAATCGTTGCTCAACTTGCCAGGCTGATTTGTGAACACCCCATGCGCAACCTGTCCGGCATTGGCATTCAATGCGCGCATGCCGCCAACCAGAACGGTCAACTCAGGAACGGTAAGAGTCAGCATATCGGCCCGATCGACGAGTAAATCTGCTGGCGATCTGCGATTACCGTTACCGAAATAGTTACGGAATCCATCCGCGGTCGGTTCGAGAACAGCAAAGGAGTTCACATCGGTCTGAGCTTGTGATGCATCAGTGCGCCCCGGTTTGAAGGGCACCTCCACGTCGTACCCAACATCGTTTGCGGCCCGTGCAACGGCTGCAGAACCGCCAAGAACGATCAGGTCGGCGAGCGACACTTTCTTGCCACTACGCTGCTTTCGATTGAAGTCTTTCTGGATGTCTTCGAGGCGAGCCAGTACTTTTGTCAGTTCATCCGCATCGTTGACGGCCCAATCCTTCTGCGGTGCAAGTCGGATACGTGCTCCGTTTGCCCCGCCGCGCATATCGGTGCCACGGAAAGTAGCTGCTGATGCCCATGCTGTCCTGACGAGCTCGGGTACCGTGAGTCCCGACTCAAGAATCTCTGACTTCAATGCCGCGACGTCATCGGCGTCAATCAAGTCATGATCGATGACGGGAACGGGGTCCTGCCAAATCAATTCCTCTGCAGGAACCTGAGAGCCGACGTACCGTGAGCGCGGGCCCATGTCGCGATGCGTCAGTTTGAACCAGGCTTTGGCAAAGGCGAGTTCGAACTCTTCAGGGTTTTCGAGCCAGCGCGAAGTAATCCGTCGATATTCCGGATCGAACTTAAGCGAGAGGTCGGTTGTAAACATGATTGGGGCATGCCGTTTCGACGCATCGTGTGCGTCCGGCACAAGCGTAGATGCGGCGCCGTTGGCAGGAATCCATTGGGTTGCACCTGCCGGGCTCTTCGTCTGCACCCAATTGTAGGTATAGAGGTTCACGAGATAGCTGTTGGTCCATGCAATCGGGTTGAACGTCCAGGCGCCTTCCAGGCCGCTGCTGATTGTGTCGCCCGCATTGCCGCTGCCACATTTGTTTTTCCAGCCGAGACCTTGCTCCTCGACGTCTGCCGCGGAGGGCTCAGGACCCACGCAATCAGCCGGAGGGGCGGCGCCGTGTGCTTTACCAAAGGTGTGTCCGCCGGCGATGAGTGCAGCGGTCTCTTCATCATTCATCGCCATGCGGCCGAACGTTTCGCGAATGTCCTTCGCTGCTGCCAGCGGATCCGCATTGCCGTTCGGCCCCTCGGGATTCACGTAGATCAGGCCCATCTGGACAGCGGCCAGTGGATTCTCCAGTTTCCTGTCACCCGTATAGCGCTCATCGGCGAGAAATTCCGCCTCAGGACCCCAGTAGACCATGTCCGGCTCCCATTCGTCTTCACGACCGCCGGCAAAACCAAAGGTCTTGAAACCCATGGACTCAAGGGCAACATTGCCTGACAGGACCATCAGGTCTGCCCATGAGATAGACCGACCGTACTTCTGCTTGATCGGCCAAACCAGGCGCCGCGCCTTGTCAAGATTTACATTGTCAGGCCAGCTATTGAGCGGCTCGAAGCGCTGTTGACCGCCGCCGGCGCCGCCACGGCCGTCAGCCACCCGGTACGTACCCGCGCTGTGCCATGCCATGCGAATGAAAAACGGGCCGTAATGTCCATAGTCTGATGGCCACCAGTCCTGCGATGTCTTCATTACCGTCTCTATGTCTCTCTTCACAGCATCGAGGTTAAGCGCTGCAAATTCCTCGGCGTAGTTAAAATCATCGCCGAGGGGGTTGGACTCAGGCGCGTGCTGTCGAAGCGGGCTGAGGTTCAGCTTTTCGGGCCACCAGAACTGGTTCGACTTCGGCTCACCTTGTGCAAAAGCAGGGCTTGAAAGTATCACCGGTGACATCGCTATCGCCAGAGCGGCGAGTAAAGGTATCGATCTGTTAATCATTGGAGTTAGTCCTCTTGGGCAATTCACATAGCGTCCTGGTGTTGAACCAAATCGCGGATACATTTTGAATTCGACTGCACATTTTGCTTTACGAGCGTACGCAGGGTGCGCTGCGTCCA
>CAYOHF010000043.1:0-26325 GCA_964403695.1 uncultured Woeseiaceae bacterium
GGCTGGAAGCCGCTCCCACGGCGTATCTATTGGCACCGTGGGAGCGGCTTCCAGCCGCGAATTTCGAAATACTTCGCCGTTCAGGAGTCAGTAGGGCAATAGTGGATCTGGCTGAATTCGACGACAGCCGCCTATTCGTTTCAATCTCGCTTTTTACGTGCTTTCCCTTTCTTGCCGGGGCGGGACTTATGACTGCTTTTTCCTTTCGCCCGTGGTCGTGACGGGTCGTAGCGTGAGATAGCCAGGCGTTCGCCACAGACGCGGACGTTCTTCAGATCCCTGAACACATCTTTTGGCATTCCAAGGGGAAGATCGACAAGGCTAAATTCCCTCTCAATTTTGATCTGACCGATGTGATCGCCATCCAATCCGGACTCGTTCGCGATCGCACCGACGATGTTGCCGGGCTTGGCGCCATGTTGCTGTCCAACTTCAATCCGGTAGCGTTGTTTGTCAGCGTCCGGTTCCCGGTGCAAGTTCTTGCGCCGTCCCTTGTCACTCGATGGTCTATCTGGACGAGGAGCTCGCGATGCGCGGCGCTCGCCTTTACGGTACTTATTGCGGCATATGCCACGGGGGCGGGGCGGTGGCGAACGCCATGGCGCCCGATCTGCGCGCATCTGCGGTACCACTGGATTTCACCGCGTTTGCTGATGTGGTGCGCGAGGGCACACGCGTGGGCCGCTCCATGCCGGCCTTTGCAGAATTTGATAACGAGGAGCTAGATGCGATTCGCCATTACATCCGGGCCGTCGCTCACCGTGACACAGGCATCGAAGAATAACGTCAACGATCAAATATGACACCGAAGTTGCCTGGATTCACCTGCACCGCAGTCTGTTCTCTTACGGTCGTTCAGACGCTCTTCTTGCGCTTTTTGCGTTTCCCCGCTGGAGCAGCAGCACCTTTTTTCTTGCCAGGACGGGGCTTTGACTTACTTTTCCCCTTAGTTGGCGGGCGTGACGGGTCGTACCGTGAGATAGCCAGGCGTTCGCCACAGACGCGGACGTTCTTCAGATCCCTGAACACATCTTTTGGCATTCCAAGGGGAAGATCGACAAGGCTAAATTCCCTCTCAATTTTGATCTGACCGATGTGATCGCCATCCAATCCGGACTCGTTCGCGATCGCACCGACGATGTTGCCGGGCTTGGCGCCATGTTGCTGTCCAACTTCAATCCGGTAGCGTTGTTTGTCAGAGTCCGGTTCCCGGTGCAAGTTCTTGCGCCGTCCCTTGTCACTCGATGGTCTATCGCGATCTTTCCTGGAAGTCGCTTCTTTCTGTTTCCGCGCAGGTTTCGCTTTGTCCGCACTTAATAACAATGGTTTGTCGCCAATAGACATCTTTGCCAATGCTGCAGCAATCTCCACCGCGGGGACGTCGTGTTCCTGTCTGTACGTCTCGACCAAACCCTGCATGAACGCCAGTTCACCCTCAGCCAGCGTGTCGCTGATCTTCTGTTTGAAATCTGCGATACGCTTGTTGTTGACGATTTCTGTTGTCGGTAATTGCAACTGGCTGATTTTCTGTCGCGTCGCGTTCTCTATGGCGGAAAGCATGCGCCGTTCGCGCGGCGCCACAAAAAGAATTGCATCTCCCTGCCGGCCAGCGCGCCCGGTGCGCCCAATGCGATGAATATAGGCCTCGGCGTCGTAGGGAATATCGTAGTTGACGACGTGACTGATTCGATCAACGTCGAGACCCCGTGCAGCGACATCGGTTGCGACGAGAATATCCAACGATCCCTTCTTCAAACGCTCAACCGTTTGTTCGCGGTGATTCTGTGCCATGTCGCCGTTCATCGCCGCAGCCGCGTACCCCCTTGCTTCCAGTTTCTCAGCAAGCTCTGCTGTTGCGATTTTGGTGCGCACGAAAATGAGGACGGCATCGAAGGTTTCTACTTCGAGAATTCGGGTGAGGGCGTCGAGTTTGTGTAAGCCACTAACCTGCCAATAGCGTTGCCGAATGGTTTCAGCGGTGGCGGTACGCGCCTTGATCGAGATTTCCTGTGGGTCATGCAGGTGTTTTCGTGCAATGCGCTCGACCTGCTTTGGCATCGTCGCAGAGAACAACGCCATCTGGCGTTTTTTCGGAGTCTGTTCGAGAATCCATTCGACCTCTTCGATGAATCCCATGCGCAGCATCTCATCGGCCTCATCCAGTACCAGCGCTTGCAGGCCATCGAGCTTCAAGGTGCCTTTACGCATGTGATCCATCAATCGACCGGGCGTACCGACAACCACCTGAACGCCACGCTTCAGTTGGCGAATTTGACCGCCGTATTCCTGGCCACCGTAAATTGGCAACACGTGGAAGTCTTTCATTCGCGAGGCGTAGCGTTGGAAGGCCTCTGCCACCTGAATCGCAAGTTCGCGCGTCGGAGTGAGCGTCAACACCTGGACTTTGTTGCTGCGGACGTCGATGTTCGACAGCAACGGCAACGCGAATGCAGCGGTTTTGCCTGTACCGGTTGGTGCGTGGCCGAGTATGTCCTGGCCGTTCAGCAGTGGCGGGATGGCCTGCACCTGGATCGGCGTTGGCGTTTCATAACCGATCTCATCGAGCGCCTGTATCAGCGGCGCAGCAAGATTCAGGTCACGAAAACGAGTGGTGCCGGGGCCGGCAGTGGTTTTAGACATCGGGTCGATTTCATACATGGAGAAGTTACCGGCTGGGAGCCAACCGGAAGGCGCTGCATCATACCCTTCTCAGGCGTAAAAAGGGAGCAGCCGGCGGAAAATCGGAGAAATGGGTGACCGTCCAATCGTCCTACGGGAGTGTCGCAAGCATCCTCGCAGCGGCCTTGCCGACTTCGTTGTCGAGGCTCATTTGCGTAGCAGTCGTGAGTGCGGCCCGAGCTTCATCGATGTTGCCAAGTTCCTTGTTAACGAAACCCAGCGTTAGCCAGATTCTTTGGTTTGTAGGTTCGAGAGCGATGCCCTCGTCGAGTATGCGAAGCGCTTCGGTCGATCTGCCGAGATAGTGCAATGTGATGCCGAGATTATTGTGGGCGGTCGCGCTACTTGAGTCGAATGACAACAGGCGTTCATACTGCTCCGCTGCCTTGTCATATTGTTTATCCGCGAAATACATATTAGCCAGGCGATATATTTCCTCGGGATCCTGCGTTGTGTTCGCTGAAAAAGAAGTTAACGCGTCGAGCATGGGCGAGTTATTTTGCTCGTATTCATTTGTCCACTCCTGTATTTGCTCGGATTCGATTATCGTATTTTCAACGACGCCATCAGCGCCATCGATATAGAAGTGGCGCGTAAGCGCATATATTGTGACGCCGAATGCTACCTGGAAGATCGCAAGTACGATCCAGAATTTCGCGCTTTGATGCATTGTCATACCTCTATCTTAGCCGGGCCCGGATATTTATCCAGCCAGTTGAGGGTTTCGCTGATTAACTGGTTGGCGTTGCAGGCAGTCACGAAGTGATTGGGATCAGTGACAATGAGCTTCTTGTCTGTTTCGCGCGTACCGAGATTGTCATAGAAAGGTTGAATCGAGGTGTTGAGCGCGAAGAATGAATCGTAGCGCCCGTTGAACATGAAGATCGGCATGGTAACGCGGGGCAGGACGTTGAACGGATCGGCCATTGGTTGCACATCCTGCATCATCAGGCCGCCTGCAAAATAGATACCGGTTTTTAGTCGATGCTCGATTGCCGATATTATCGGGCCCATTGCGCCGTTTCAGTTCGCCAAAGAGGCTTGGCATCCTATTCTTACTCTCCCTGTAGCCGTTCGAAAGATAGCATCAAATCCGCGAAATTGCGCCCCGGCGGGGTTATAAGCCGTTGAAATTAAATAAATTGGGCGGTTACAGTTAATGGCGGCGGCGGGTAACGATTCTCTGTAAGGAGCTAATAGATCGGTACGCAAGTGGCACGATACTAGCTATGATTTCTCAAATTAGAAGAACACCGGAACCAAATTTTGGCACGGTCGAACTTTCGAATTCGTCGACATTGATTTACTTTGATCTATTCCCGAAATTAGCTGGCGCCTTGCTTTGCAGTTTCCGGTAAATGAATGCATGGATGAACGACGTACAGATAGCAGCGGCCGCGCAATGACTCATGACGGCGTTATAGCGAGAATCGGGTTCGGCCCTGTAGCTCGCCAGCGATGGCCACGGGTTTGTCGAGCGCTTGAGCTCATGGGGCAGTAGTAGTTTCGACTACGTTTTACTACTATACCGATTGACATCACAGGTATCCTCTACGGCATGCAAAAACCAAATATTCTAATCGCCGGTGCCGGCATTAACGGCCTGGTTGCAGCAAATTATCTGCAGCGTTCAGGATGCAGTGTGACGATGATTGAGCGAGCGGAACGGGTTGGTGGTGCTTGTGTATCTGAAGTCGCAACCGTAGATGGCGTGTCAGAGTGTTACGCACTTGGCGCATCGGTACTCGGTCTAATGCAGGATTTTGTTTTTGCGGAAACCGGTCTTGCGAATCGATTGCAAACATTCGTACCTGAGCATGCCAAATTCATTTTCTTCCCGGGAGATCGTGAACCGACCTGGATATATCGGGATCCGAAACAACTGGATCGTGAGCTGGCCAATAAATGGGGCGAGAAGGGCGACGTTGAATCATTCCGTGCGGACGAGGCGAAGGTTGTCAGCTTTTTACAAAACGGCTATGTCAATGCGACACCACCATCACTCGATGACGCGAACAGCATCCTTGGTGAGACGCTGACGGATTTGTGGGTTTCGGGTACTGCGAAGAACCTGCTTGATCACTATTTCACCAGCGAACGCAGCAAGATGTATATGGCGATGACTGTGACCGAAAGCGGGCCCGTCTCACTGAGTGATCCGTACTCGGCCTTCACATTGCCGTTGATGGATTCAGGATCGATTTTTGACGGCTACTATGGCTTCGTCAAAGGTGGAATTTGGCAGATCACCGAGGAACTCGGTCGAATTAATGCAGATCTCGGCGTCAAAGTGCATCTCTCCAGCAAAATCATCGCGGTCGATGCAGACAAGAACAGCGTGTTGTTCGAGGCGGCGGGTCGTGAAGAGGCGCTTGATTTTGATTGCCTGATCATGGGCACCGATCCGCTTACGGCGACACGTCTCCTGGGAAATTCAGAACAGATTAACAAAACCGAAGGACAACGATTTCGTGGCAGCAGTGGCAAGCTGAACCTGATGTTCAAAAACCCGATACGTTGGAAGTTCGGTTCGGACGCCAACGATTCTGACGCCACGTTTCGCTTTGTCTTTTCAGTGTCCAGTATCGACGAGTACGAGGAGGCGACGCTTAAAGTATTGGACGACAGCACCGATTATGCGCCCGGCTTCATGCAGGTTTACTGCGAAGGTGCGGCCATGCGCCATCTCAACCACGCGGAACCGTTCGATCGGTTGGCTGTGTTCTTCAAGAACCTGTCTCTGGGTGAGCATGGCGCCGATTTGAGCAACGTCGAAACGCAGGTCAGGGAAAAGTTGTTCGAGCACATCGAGAATCCGCAAGACTGCGTTTGGACGCGCCTTTTGACGCCAAAGGATTTGCAACAGCTTTTCCATTTTCCTGGCGGTAATCTTGACCACACCATGCTAACCGGTGGGCAAACGTTTTTTGACCGAACCTACGCAGACGATCCTGCGACAAGCTTCTATCGTTTCGGCAGCCTCGACAATGTCTATCTCTGCGGGTCTGGCACCTATCCTTGCGGATCTGTTACCGGTACTGCCGGTTACATGTGTGCTCAACAATTGCTGCGTCACATCGAAACAGGTTGATATTCAGGCGCAATAATCGATCGTCGTCAATTCGTGACGCCGTGGGATAGGGCGTAATGATCCTGGTTGCTTTGTTATCGACGCATGTTGTAAGTCGCATAGATCATCAAATACTTGAATGGTTTGGTTCGATCGTGCACTTCGGCGACTGCGGCGCCAGGCTCATTCCTTGCAAGCACGAAACTGAAGCTCACGGTTTTAAATGCTTCCCAGTCCATATACCAGTTGATCTCTCTGGCCAGGTTCCTGGAATTCACGCCACCCTGGTAGGAGCCGGGTTGATCCAGCTTGTAGTCGACAAAGACGAGGCCCGTACTGATCTTGTCGGTGGCTTGCAGATTCAGGCGTAATAAATGCGTCTTCAGGTTCGAGTTGGACAAAAAATATTCACCGGCGATTTCGCCCTGCCACCAGGTACCCCAGTCTCTGAAGCCCGGAAACAGCGGATCGAAGTTTTCATTCGCATTGGTGTTCGGGTCATCACCTTCGAAAAATGCGTAACGATATTCGAGTGCAGGTTGCCATGGACTGTCGCCGAACGTGTATTTGGTTGTGACGTACCAGGCGTGTGAATCCAGCGCATCACCATTGTTTTCCCGCGCAATCTCCGCTTCGATAACCAGTGGCGCCGCGAAGGGTTTGACGAAAGCACGGACGTTGTAAATCTGTGCACCGTTCAATTGAGCCCGGCTCTGATTCGCATCAATTTCAAAATAGGTAGCGCCAATGTTCCATTTGTCATCTGTCGAAAGCCACTCATAATTCGCGCCCGTGATGCTGGTTTCTGCTCCGGACTCCGGGCTCTCATCGCGGTCGAGATAGAATGCTTCAATAGTATGACCGGACCTTCGATACTGGATTCGGGCTCCGGGCGCCCAGGCCGTGCGCGGATTGCTCCAGTAACCGCCGCGCGACCCACCATCTGCATAGCCGTCGCTGAGCAGGTAGCCGTGACCAAGCTCATAGCTGTAACGACCCGCCGTCATTTCGAACTGACCATCGCTGACAGAACCCGTGCGAAAACCGATATACAGGTCATCAAAGTCAGCCGAATCGGCAGCTCCACCGCTGATTTCTGGCGCACCGTTGTCAGTGCGAACATACGCCCAGCTTGCTTTGCCAAACCAAGTGGCATCGCCAGATTGCTTTTCCAGCTCTAGCCACGGCTTGATAAAAAATTCCAGCCAGTCTTCGCCTAGATTTCCCGACGGATCGGGTTTTCGATCGACATACAGAGAGTCGCGAAAATTAAAGTAGCCAGCACCGGCGGTGATTCCATAAGACCAGTCAATGTCTCGCGCTGATTCTTGGGCTGAAGTTGGAATAGATAAAACGAGAAAAAACAACAAGGTAAAGTTATTAGTTAATGTAATTTGTTTCATCGTGATTTCTAAATTCATTCTATAGCGCCTGAATTTTCTTGCACCTGGTTCTGGCAGGTTATGCAATTCTTGCTGGTACACCATTTGTTAGGGCAGTCGCTCCGAAATCCATTCGATCAGCCGCAAAATTCAGATTCGGGTTGTGATCAATAAGATCGGTCGTGTGCCCTTCATCCGGGAACACCCAGATTGATACTGTCGTCGTGTCCTCTAAGATCGATTCGAAGCGATGCGATGCCTGTTGTAGCCATAGCCTCGGCCATCGTGGCGTATGCTTTGCGATCGCCGGCCGCTTTGTGTAACAGAAGTGCAATTGCCTTCAGCGGCGTGTTTTGCGGGGATGTCAGATCGCCGACAAGTGTCCAACCTTCGCTGCCAATTTCAACGCGAACATCATCCGCCTGAGCCGGCACGACTGCGGTAAGAAACAACGCAATGATATGTCCTTTGCAAAGCCTTACTGATTTCATCGGGCCTCCTGCCGGGCGAACACGTGATTAGTATGCGAGAACGCGCGATCCGCAGCAAACACCAATCACGATTCTGTTGAGGGTAAGTTGCAGTGCTGGTCGTGGTTTCCGCCGCTAAAGTGACAGCGAATTCCGCATGGCGGTCGATGTATCGTGGCCTGCGGAGTTTTCGCCTGCGGTATACTTGATGGTTGAAATTGGATTATTGCGGCCGGAAAGTGCGCGAACATATAGAGGATAATGATGTCGCGAATGCCGTGCTATTCCTTATGTTCCGACAAAGCATCTTTTGTGATCGGCACGTCGCTGTGTGTTGACGGCGGTAAGACGGCGCAATAATTAGCAGAATTGTGGCTCCGTAGTAGTATTGTTGCTACTTGCGTTCATCTGGGTAGTTGAGCGCTTTTCGGAATTGTTCCTCGCCGCATATAGAATTCGTCGGCACGCCTGGAAATTACATCCGTATCAAACTGAACGCCTTTCAGCACCACGGTGTCAGAGATAAGGCACTGGAATGAGAAAAGATGGCAGAGGATGGTGTTGATATTGCCGCCGAACGTCTTTGCGCAGCGGGTATAAAGAATGTAATTACGCGGACGGTTTATGTTTAGCATGTCCCTCATTGCCCGACTGCTTTAGTATCGTCATCAATATTTGAAATAGTTGTTTTGAGGGCCGAACATGCGCAAGATTTTTTCCATAGTTACTCTTCTCTTGTTGAGTACGTCGGTATTGGCGCTTGATGAGCTGCGAACAATCACAGTACATGGCACTGGCTCGTCCAGCGTATCCCCTGATCGAGCCAGCGTGCAGATGTCGATCGTTGCCAGAAGTGCCACGGTGAGTGCAGCGCAAGAGGCGGCCGCCGCCGTTACGGCGAAGGTTTTGGACATGTCCGGTAAGTTGGGCATTGATCGGGAGCGGATTGATACCACAGGTTCGTCAGTGCGTCCGGATTACCGCTGGAACAGGGAGCGTGAGGAGCAGGAGTTGCGCGGCTTCGTGGCCCAACGGCAAATTCGGGTCGATGTCCGTGATCTTGAAAAACTGGGAGCGCTGATAGAAGGTGCGGTCGAGGCTGGCGTTAACCAGGTATCGCCGCCGCAACTGGACAGCAGCAAGCGCCGTGACAGTTATCGTGAAGCCCTCGATGCGGCAGCGAAGGACGCTCAGGCGAATGCTGCGCAACTGGCGAAATCGCTCGGTGCGAAGCTCGGCGACGTACTGCAGATTACAACGGTCTCACAACCAGCCCCGCCGATGCCGATGATGCGTATGGCGATGGCAGAGTCCGTGGAGTCTTCGGCGCCGGAAACTTATAACGCCGCGAACCTGAACTTTGAGGCGACGATTACCGCTGTTTTTGAATTGCTTGAGTAACCCTCGGGTAGGGGAACCAGCACGATGCCCTGAAATCTTTTGCGCTCATCGTCGCGCGAACCAGTAAACCGGCAGATAACAGGTATAAATAGCCGCTATCAGGTACGGCATCGAGGCATTACCGAGCAAGTCCATTCCCGTGCCGACGATAAGGGGTCCGAACATTGTTCCGGCACCCCACATGCCGGTGAACAAGACACTCGCTGATGCCAGTTCCGCGCCACGAAAGCGCTGCCCGAGCAAAATCACGCCCATGGCATAGATCATTCCTTCGATACCGCCCAACGTAAACACGAAAATTGGTCCGCCGATTCTCATGGCAATCAATTGCGGCAGGATGACAAAGCCGGCCACTGTCATCAGGAGGCAGGCGTGTAACAATCGCTGCCGATTCACGTGATCCGCGAGCCAGCCTAAAGGTAGCTGTATAAATACGCCGCCCATGCCAAACATCATTAATAAAGACAAGCTGCGCGCCTCTCCCAGGCCGATATGAATTCCGAACAAGGGAAAGAAAGCGAGAAATGACTCGACTGCCGCCGCGTAAATCAGGTTAAGCATCATTATTTGCGGGAGGAGACGGAAGATCCTGCGGAGACTGGGATGATCCATTTCCTCGTTGCTACGACCATCGTCGCTCAACCAGAACAGCGGCAGGCTCGCGACGATAATAATAGTTGCGGTGACCACGAATGGTGTGACCCCGACGGAGCCCGTCGCGATCAGGACGAGTGGACCAAGCGCAAAACCGGCCGCACCGGCCGATCCGTAAATGCCGATTATCCGCCCGCGCCAGTTGTCGTCGACAAGCTCGTTAATCAACGCCTCGCTTGCCGACCACAGCATCGCAGCAGATGCGCCGAGCAGGAAGCGCAATGGAAACCAGAGATAGACATTTTGAAAAAGGCCGAGCGTGACCAGGGTTATCGCAGCGAGCAACGTTGCCAGTTGCATAAGGCGCCCGGGACCAATGCGCATCATCAGCCGTGGCACGAACGGTGCGATCACCACGCCCGCACATGCCTGAGCGACGATGTTAAAGCCAATAGCGGTTTTACTGATGCCCTGAGTATCAAGCACCAGTGACATCAGGGGCAGGGTCAAGCCATACACCAGGTTGACCACCACCATCGATGCGATTACGGCGATCAGGCTCCGATTGCGATCGGAAAGGCTGTAATTGAAGGCTCCCATATTGATGATTGCGTCCAGACCCTGGTTTGTAAGCGAAATATTCTCGCATTCGCCATCGTGATTCTGAAACCGGTTTCCACAACGTGGTATGGGTGGGTATAGGTGGCAATGGTGCGGGGTCATGTATTCGCGGCTGAAGCCGCTCCCACAAATTACTGCTAACACTTGAGAACATGCCAGGTTTAAGAGAATCAGTGGGAGCGGCTTCAGCCGCGAATGCAGGACCTACGGGACAGGGTCTCCCGCAGGTCGGGTCGTGATCTGGCGTTCGACCCCTATTCACCGACCTCTGCCGTCGAGAACTTACTTCATATACTGAACCGGCTTCTCTTATCCCCGGCGTGAGGTCTACACTAAGAGTACGGCAGGCGCTTATTACGGCGTTAAATATGAGTAAACGGCGGGGCAGTTTATGAAAAGAAAAGACCGTGAACTGGGGATGGATCGTGACATTACGCGACGTGATTTTCTGAGTGGCGTCAATATCGCAGTAACCGGATCGTTGTTGGCGACACCGTTGACGCAGGCGCTTGCCGCGCTGGAGGAGTCAGCCCGCAGCGTGTCTGAGCAAATGATGCCAGGCTATTATCCGCCGACTCGTGATGGCTTGCGTGGCAGTCACCCCGGCTCGTTCGAAGTCGCACATTCATTGCGCGACGGTGCGCAGTGGAATGACGCGGATATTTCCGAGGACACCGGTGAAGACTACGATCTGGTCGTCGTGGGTGGCGGCATCAGCGGGCTCGCGGCCGCCTACTTCTATCAAAAAGAGGCCGGCCCGGATGCGAAAATTCTCATCGTCGATAATCACGACGACTTTGGCGGACACGCGAAGCGCAACGAATTCCATTATGAAGGGCGCATGCTGGTAGACCTCGGTGGCGCAGAATATATCGAGGCGCCCTGGGGGTATCCCGACAACGCGGCAGCATTGCTTAAGGATCTTGGCGTCGACGTCAATCTTGCGCAGGAGGTCTTCGATCACGATCTCTATCACTCGCTGGGTCTGCGGGGTGGCGTTTTCTTTGACAAGAAAACCTTCGGTGAAAACCGGCTGGTTGCTGGTGCTGACGACATTGAGCCTTACGATGATGAGCCTGCCTACGTGACATTGCCGTCCGAACTCGCCAATGGTATTGGCGATAGAGATGCGGTGTCGGCTTTTCTCGATAATACGGCGCTTTCCGAAAAGGCGCGCGAGGAGATTCTGGCGTTGTTCTGCGGGGGGCGGGATTATCTTGCAGGCAAGTCCAAGGAAGAAAAAATAGCCTTACTCAACGCTATGAGTTATCTCGATTTCCTGACGGAGGTTGTCGACGCGGATCCGGAAGTCATCAACTTGTTGTCGATGTGGCGCGCCAGTTATATGGGAAACGGTATTGATTTGTCGCCCGCATTTGATGCACTCCGTTACGGACTCCCCGGTGCAGCCGGCCTTGGTCTGGAAAACGAGGTGCGTCGCCCACACGAGTTATCCGGACACAATTACAGAGAAGATCTTCATTTTCCGGACGGCAACGCATCGGTCGCTCGACTGCTGGTGCGTCGACTGATTCCAGGTGTGGCGCCCGGTAATTCGATGCACGATATCGTTGCGGCGAAGTTCGACTACACCCGTTTGGATGAAGCGGGGTCGCCGGTCCGATTGAGACTGAATGCAACAGCCGTGCATGTGGCTCACGTTGGAGATTCGAATTCCGCGAAAGAAGTCGAGGTGACCTACGTGCAGGACGGTCAGGGAAGACGGGTTAAGGCGCGAAACTGCGTTCTCGCTTGTTACCATTCGGTCATTCCTCACTTGTGCCCGGAGCTGCCACAAGCGCAAAAGGAGGCGCTTGGTCGGACGATCAGAATGCCGCTCGTTTCTATAAACGTTCTGGTCAGTAACTGGACAGCATTCGAGAAGCTGCGGATATTTTCGGCGTACTGCCCCGGCAGTTACTTTTGTGACGTGCGACTGACCTATCCGCTTCGTTTCAAAGATTACCAGTCTGCACGCTCGACGGACGAACCAATAACAGTTCATATGTATCGCATTCCGTTGCCCGGCGAGTTGCCGGCGGGCGAGCAGTTCCGGGCTGGCCGATATGATCTGCTCGGTACATCATTCGAGCAATTCGAGCGAAATATCCGCGAGCAGCTCGGTGCAATGCTTGGTGGTGGTGGCTTCGATCCCGGGCGCGACATCAAGGCCATTACGGTTAATCGCTGGCCACACGGCTATGCAGTCGGTTACGACGCGGAGAGTGACGATATTCATTGGTTCTCGACCCCATGGCCCGACGAGAAAAAAGCCTGGTTAAAGGGTCGGGAACGATTTGGACGCATCGCGTTTGCGAATTCGGATGCTGCCGCAAGCGCCATGACAGAATCGGCGATCGAGCAGGGTTATCGCGCCACTCAGGAGATATTGGACGAACAATGAACTCCTTCAAGACTGCACATCGAAAATCGCTTGATCATCCACAGGAGTTCTGGGCAGAAGCCGCTGCCGGTATCGACTGGGAGACGCGCTGGGATCGCGTTCTCGACGATACGCGAGCGCCGTTCTATCGCTGGTTTACAGGCGGGCGACTGAATACCTGTTACAACGCGATTGATCGCCATGTCGAGGGTAGTCGTGCGGAGCAAACTGCGATTATTTACGACAGCCCGATGACCGGCAGCAAGCGCACGATTAGCTATCGAGAATTGCGCGATGAAACTGCACTATTTGCTGGCGTGTTGGCGGCCAATGGCATTGGCAGGGGCGACCGGGTCATCATTTACATGCCGATGATTCCTGAGGCGATCATTGCCATCATGGCTTGTGCGCGAATCGGGGCCGTTCATTCTGTTGTATTCGGCGGTTTTGCTGCTAACGAGCTCGCTACTCGCATCGACGATGCGCAACCAAAGGCGATCGTTTCGGCATCCTGTGGCTTAGAACCGAACAAGATTATTTCGTACAAACCGCTGCTCGATCGGGCGATCAAATTGTCTTCCCATAAACCGGATTCCTGCATCATCTTGCAACGGCCCGAGGAGAAGGCGGCGCTAACTGTGGGCAGAGACATCGATTGGCACGATGCGGTGGCTGCTGCGAATCCACATGAATGCGTAATTGTCGATGCAACCGATCCTCTTTATATTTTGTATACCTCCGGAACGACGGGGGAGCCCAAAGGTATCGTGCGCGACAATGGTGGGCATGCGGTAGCGCTCCACTGGTCGATGAAAAATATCTACGGTGTGGATCCTGGTGAAGTGTATTGGGCAGCATCGGACATCGGTTGGATTGTCGGGCATTCCTATATCGTTTACGCGCCACTTTTGCATGGCAATACAACCGTATTGTTTGAAGGAAAACCGGTTGGAACACCAGATGCAGGTGCATTCTGGCGTGTTGCCGCGGAGCACAAGGTTGCCTGTATGTTTACGGCGCCGACGGCATTTAGGGCGATCAAACGCGAGGATCCTGAAGGTTTGTTAGCCAGTGACTACGACTTGTCTCAGTTGCGTGCCCTGTTCCTCGCTGGTGAGCGCTGTGATCCGGACACACTGCAATGGTCGGCGCAGAAGCTTAACGTGCCGGTGATAGATCACTGGTGGCAAACGGAAACCGGGTGGGCTATTGCATCAAACTGTCTCGGTATCGAAGCGCTGCCGGTCAAAGCCGGATCTGTGGCCTGTGCAGTTCCTGGCTGGGACGTTCACGTGCTCGATTCGGATGGTGCAGACGCTTCGCCGGGGCAGGTCGGTGCGATTGTGTGCAAGCTCCCAATGCCACCGGGAACGTTGCCGGGCTTATGGCAGGCGAATGATCGCTACAGGCAATCCTATCTGGAAAAGTTTCCGGGTTTTTATGAATCGGGAGATGCTGGATACCTCGACGGGGATGGCTACCTCTATGTGATGTCGCGCACTGATGACATCATTAACGTTGCCGGCCATCGGCTCTCGACGGGTGCTATCGAAGAAGTACTCGCAGCACATGCGGATGTCGCGGAGTGTGCTGTTATTGGTGTTGCTGACAGTCTGAAAGGGCAGTTGCCGGTGGGCTTGCTGGTATTGAAAACGGGTGTGCGAAGCAGTCCGGAGGATGTTGTTGCGGAAGTGGTCAGTATGGTTCGAGAACGGATAGGGCCGGTTGCTGTGTTCAAAAAAGCGGTTGTCGTAGCCGGTTTGCCAAAGACGCGCTCAGGGAAGATATTACGCGGTACGATGCGCAAGATTGCCGATAGTGAGGAATACCGGGTTCCGGCGACGATCGAAGACCCGCTGGTGCTTGATGAGGTCAGTGAAGCGTTGCGGGCGATAGGTTATGCGGGTGATCTTGACCGGTGATCGCTTTGGGGCGAAGAAATCGCGGCTGAAGCCGCTCCCACGGTTCATTTCGGGCAGTGGATTGAAATCTAGACTTTTTCTGTTAGTTCGCTAACTGCACGGTGTGCTTCCTCGATTGCTGATTCGGTCATTGCATTCGATGCTGCATCGGTCGCGGCTATGCTGATGTTTCCAAATGGTTTGCTGGCTGTTGCCCAGCTGCGTTCTTCTTCGGGCCACTGCTTTGGTTCGAAGGCGACGCGGTCTGTTATCGGATCGACTCCATAAGCGTAGCCAT
Source organism: uncultured Woeseiaceae bacterium (assembly GCA_964403695.1). Lineage (GTDB taxonomy): Bacteria > Pseudomonadota > Gammaproteobacteria > Steroidobacterales > Woeseiaceae > SZUA-117. The sequence goes on from CAYOHF010000043.1 coordinate 14,800, forward strand.
GTGGCCAGCGGTTAACCGTGATGCCGGCGATATCCCTTGCCGGGTCAAACCCGCCCGGGCCGAGCATCCGGCCAAGTTGATCGCGAATATTACGTTCAAATGTTTCGAATGATGTAGCAAGTAAGTTTCGTTTGCCGGCAGTGAATTGTTCGCGAGCACCAAGGCCGGGCTCGCCTGGCACCCTGGTCAAGTGCAGGATCATTGGCTCGTCGGGTGATTTCGGGAAATTGTAGTCGCCCAGACTGACCGGGAAATCGAGCGCTACGCCACTGTGATAGCTGCCGGGGCAACTTGCTCTGTGGAAGCCTAGTTTTACAAAGCTGGTCCAGTTGCGGATTAGTACATTTGTATAGACCAGTGGGGCGCGCACCGATTTACCGAGTAGCTCCCGTTGTGCTTTCGGCATCTCGGGGCACAGGTTGGGAATGATGGCGTGGTAACACGCCATGACAACCTGACCTGCCTGAACACGCCGGGCTTCTCCATCTCGCACGTACGTGATTTGCACAGGGTTTTTCGTATCATTGTCAACATGCTGCGCGCGAACTACCGTACTGTTGAGGCGAATGCGAACCGCAGATTTCGGACTATCCAGGCGTTGATAATTGAAACGCGCCGTAACGATATCTTCCATGTCATTGCCCGGCGCAACGCCAGGAATAATGCTGCGGACGAGCAGCCTGGCAACTGATGCATTGCCATCGGGGAAATGAAAAATAAAAGGTTCTTCCTCTTCATCGTCGTGGGATGAAGTGTGCAGGTCCAGACCTGCAAAGCCCGGGTAACCGTTACTCCAGGCTGTCCTGGAGGGTACCGCGTCGATTCCAACGGCCCATACACCTTTTGAGTGTGACTGCATGACCTTCAGAACTTCATCGCCGAAGCCGCCACGTTCCTTTAGATAGGTTTGGTAGTCGGTATGAATGAGGTAATCCAGGCGCTCCGCCGGCGCTATGTCAGCGAGGTAATGATCTTCATCGGCAAGTAAACGGCTCAGGTCAGCCTTGCCTGCAGCCGACAACGGGATTTGCTGCAATACATCCGCAGTGGTCAGGTCACCGACTGCCAGGTGATCGCTGCCGAAAGTTTCCTTATCGAAGAATACGCCGCGCGACAACCCCAGCGAGCTATAGAGATCCGCGTCATAAGCAGTGTAGAAACGTTGTGTATTGATACCAAGCTCACGGATGAGTCGCTTGGCAACGTCCGGATAACCGCTCGGTGCCTCGAGCGACATCGTTCCGCCATAGCCAATCATAAGGCGGCCATCGATCTCGAACTCATTGCGCTTGGCGTGCCCGCCAAAATCATCGTGGTTGTCCAGCAGCAATATCCTGGCGTCGTTCCCCATGGTTTGCCGGTAAAAATATGCGGCCGACAGGCCGCTAATGCCTGCGCCGACGATGACGAGATCGAACTCTTCACCGGTGTCCCCGGCTTCCCACGTTACACCGTCTCGCGCCATGTGTGCGACGGTGAACGAGCCGGGATGTGAACCGCGCATGCCAGACAGTTCTGGCGGATAGTATCCGGCCAGGTCCTGTGCACCGACATCCTGAGCGACAGCGGAGGAGGGCAACAGTGACGCACCAATCGCCACACTGACGCCATTTAGAAAATCGCGGCGGGAAATATCCGCGTTCATGCCGAGTTGACGATCTTTTACATTCATTGGCTATCAACCATTCTGGTGTGTTTCGTAACGCACTGTCTCTCCAGTATAGCTGTTGTTAATCTGCGTATGGCGATTGTCGATCAACCGAGGCGGACAGGAGTCCGAGAATCTCCGGGTTGATTCATTTTGGCAACGGCAGTGTCAGCGAGTCCCGATCGCTACTCACGTTGATCGAGATAGCTTATTGCTTTTCGAAAATCTTTCGTGCCTGGTGTTTTATGCGCCATTCCCGGGATGCCCATCAAATGAATATTGCATAATCCGACGCTTGGATATTTCCGGTAAATGTTCTTGGTGAGGTCATTGTTGAAGTCGTCCTTTCCCGTGACGAAAACGTAGCGATTGGCCTTAACCTGATCATAGAGCACAGGCAGATTTATCTTCCAGTGCAAAACACCACAGATGTATATCGCGCCCTTGAACAGGTTGGTAAAATCGATGGCAACCATGCTGGCACTTAACCTGATCGTTACCGCGATTCGAGATCAGGGAATTCCGGAAGCGTTCCTCATCGCATATCCTGGTCACTACATAGCCATTGCTGCCGTTGGCATAGTTGTGAAGAAGCGGCTCTATGACCTGGTGGCGACCTGGTATATGGCCAGCACCATGGCGATGTGGAGTTTTGGCGTTCAGGGTTCGCTTTTTTGATGTGCGGTTTGCTGATACCCAAATACAGATTCGTGCATCGAGTGGAATAAGGATCGGCAATGATCGCGCGGTTAGCCTATCCGGTGGGCGTGAAACCAGCAGGAATTTCAAATTGTTTGTCGGACACTTTTTTCGATTTGATCTTTGTGGTTTCTGACTCAAAACGAAACAGTCGCACGGAACCGGTCACCGGTAATTCCTCCGCTGCAGGTTCCTCTTTTTTCTTTTTGCCAAATGCACTGAACAAACCTTTTGCGATCGCGCCGCCTACGGCGCCACCGGCCGCACTGCCTACGCCCTGTGCGGCTGCGCCGCCAGCTGCATCTGACAAGGACTCACCAAAAACATTCTGGTTCGAGAGCTGCTGGCCGTCCGCCATCGTGCATTCATCACCACCAATTTCCAGCTGCATGGCGGTCTTGACCGGGTATCCCTGTGTCTCCCCAGATTGCTTTTCAATCTCGTCCCAGCCCCGTCCGTACTGGCTGAACAACTGCATCATTGACGGCATTTGTTCCTGGCCCATCAGTTCCTGTAAGCCCAGTTTTTCTCCATAGCTTTGCCAGAATGCCAGTGCCTCATCTCCGCCCGGTGCCTTTGGTGCCAGCCATTGCTCCAGGGTCCAGGTCAGATCACAGGATTTTCCGGTTTCCGCATCCAGGCAGGTTTGCGTTGCTGTGGTGATCGATTGTTGAGATTTGAGGCCTGCAATCTTCTCCTTCACACCGAGTGTTGTTACCACGGTCGCATCGGACCACTCGCAATTATCCTCTGCTACAGGCAAGGCTGTACCACCCGGCTGGCCCGGTTCCTGTGAGTCCTGCATTTCCTCCATTTGCTGTAACGCTTGTTCGGTTTGAGCACGCATAGCGGCAAATGTCGTTTCCGAGTAACGCTCTTTCTTGTAATCAACATTAATGACCCGTTCTTCATCGAGCCTGACGATGGTCGTGGTCTTGCCAATGCCGCCGGCAAAGGTTCGCATCATTCCCGATTTGAACTCCAGATCGCTGTCCGTACGCGACTTGTCTGTGGCTATTGCGGTAACGGTCGTGCCATGCATTGCGGCCATGCTCATTGCGCCACCTGCGTCGACGTTGAATTTTTGTTCGATAGTCACGTCAGCGTATGCCACCGCAGTCAGACTGAGTGTGCAAAGAAGAGACCAGCTGAAGGTAATGATTTTGGTGCTCATTTTTCGAATTCCCCTGATGGAAGCAAGTTCGCTGAAACTGATTCCTGTTTTACCACAACGGCACGGAGATTAGTGATGGTTCGAGGTAAATTGTTCGAGCGGAAAACCCGGTGCTCTGTCGTTCTAGGCGAAACCGCCTAACAATTTCCGGGTGTCGCCTAAAAACTTGCGCAATGTGCCCGTGATTAACACAAACTCTGCATCCATTCTTGCGAGGGGGTCATTGTCTTCTTCGCTTTCATCGTCCATGCCGAGAAAGTGCAGTTTGCTGATCACGCCGTTTTCGTCCAGCAGGCAGCCCATGACGTTGTCGTACTCGATAGCGAGGTGTGTCAGGTGCATACCGTTTGCGACATGATTGCGAATTGTTACATCGCTCAGGTCGAAATTGCTCCAGCGAACGATTGAACCGCTGTCGGCGGCATCCTGCATGCGGCATTCGCGGCCCGCGGCGAACTGGTCGGGAGCGTCGCCGAAGAAGATTTTCGTTAGTAATTCGTTGACTGGTTTTTTGTATTGCAGCGGACGAATTTTCAGGCCGTCGAAAGGAGCGCTCAGGCGGCGAATGAAGCGTTCTGCCGCCGTGGACTGTGCGGCGTCTATGCCGATGACTTTTTCTTTCAGGTCTACATAGCCCCAGACCCTGTCGGATTTGAGCATGGCTTTCGGTAACAGTTCATCGCGGGTTTCTGCCTTGAGGCGGCGTTTTTCTCGTGGACTTGGGGCTTCCTGCATGCGGTTGCGGAAGTCTTCAATACGGGTTTCGAGCGCTTCATTGATCACGGACGGGGGGAGCATACGCGACTGACTGCGCAGCTTTAGGAGATCTGCGCCGTTTACGCGTCGCGCAAGGAGGTTGCCCGTCTCCGGGTCGACGGGAACCCAGCCTGAGCTGCGTTCCGTCAGGGGGCCGCAGGGGCTGAAGGCCGCTTTTTCGAGTGCTTTGGATAATGCTTTTTCTGAGTCCGGCCAGTCACTTTCCAGGCGGTAGTAGCGGATATTTCTGAACATTTTGGTTATTCACAGCGGGTGGGGCGGCGCAGTATCTGTTTTTTCATTGGCGAAGTCACTATTGATGTTTTGCGCAGAGTGTGGGGCTTCTGGAGCTCTGTCCGCGGGCACCATTTAGCACAAATTGCCATATGAGCATTCTTGTGCAAGTGCTATGATTTTACTATTGAAATGGATCGGGGGGTCGGTCTTGAAAGCTGAGCTGTTGCAAGGATTCTACCTGGGTGATCTGCTCATTGAACCTCTGAAGAGGAAAGTGACGGGGCGCGGTATTTCCGAGCACCTGACACCAAAGGCAGCGGAAGTTTTACTACGGTTGGCTAGTTCTCCGGGATCGCTGGTAACACGCGAGTTTCTGCTGGAGAAGGTCTGGGGCGAAGGGCGCGGCTCGCCAGAAGCGCTGAGTCATGCCATTAGCGAAATCCGGCACGCGCTACACGATTCGGCAGGTGATCCGAGTTACATCCAGACGTTGCCACGGCGTGGCTATCGATTGATTCTCGAGCCGCAGCTATTGGACACTTATACGTCGAGCACCGTGATTGGTGTTGGTAACGACTCGTCGATTACTAATCTGGGCTTGCTGGAAAATCTACAACAGCGCGGCGTACTGGAAGCCGGCCTGGCCTATTTAATACTTGGCTGGCTGCTCATCCAGGTCGCAGATGTGGTTTTCGATCAGCTCTTCCTGCCGCAATGGGCAGGTACTTTTGTCACCGTACTGGTGATTGCCGGGTTCCCGATCGTACTTGCACTATCGTGGTTTCTCGAATTTCGCGAAGGGCGGGCAGTGGTCGATACCGGCCCGAACAGTCGCAACCCACGACGACGATTCACGCGCACCTATTTATCTGTTGTGGGCGCACTCTTTATTGCGTCAATACTTGTCTTCAGTTACGACCGGGTAGTCGGTCTTCCTATTGACGTGACGACGCCGGCTATCATAGTGGCAGAAGAAGAACAGCTGCCAGTTGAACCTAACTCAATAGCGGTTCTAAAGTTTTTGAATATTGACGGCAGTGATCAGACTGAGATATTTGCCAGTGGCTTCGCCGAGGAAATGATTAATCGACTTGCCCGTCTGCCATCGATGTCAGTCGCATCCCGCGGTGACGCCTGGTCGCTTGGACCTACGTCATCTTCCGTTGATGTGCGCAGACGGTTACGCGTTGCTTATTACGTTGAGGGAAGCGTGCGATTGATTGGCGAGTCGCTAAGTGTCAACGTGAAGCTCATTGATTCAATGACCGGGTTCCAGGTGACCTCGAGGAGTTTCGACGAAAAAATAGAGAACTTCAACCTGGTGCAACGGGAAATCACCAATGTCACTGTCGCAAATATGCGCATTGCGCTGCCACCCGAAACACAGTCGATGCTGAATTCTATGTACGAAGAGGCTGATCTGGACGCGTACATTCTTTATCGCAGGGGTAAGGAGATGTACGATCGCCCACAGACGATCGTAACTGTTTCTGACGCGATCGAATTGTACCGGCAAGCGCTCGCGTTCGACCCTGATTATGCAGCGGCGCACGCGGGCTTGTGTGGCGCCTATGTTGAGCTGTATAGGCTCAGTAGCTCACCGGGTGATATTCAACTGGCGGAGACTGCGTGCTCAGCTGCGCTAACTTCAAACCCACGCCTGCACATGGTGTTCGCTGCGCTTGGTGACCTGTACAGACGGACGGGCCGAATTGCGGAAGCCGAAGTTGCGTTCGACAAAGCTTTAGCTATCAATTCGAACGACGTTCAGGCGATGACCGGGTTGTCGGAAGTTTATCGGCGCTTGCAGCGTCTGCCAGAGGCGGAGGAATTGCTAAGGAGTGCGATCGCCACGCAGCCCGGTAACTGGCGTGCCATAAACAGTCTCGGTGCATTTCTGTTCATTAGGGGTCGATACAGCGAGGCGGCAGACGAGTATGGAAAAATAGTGTTTCTTGATCCGGAGAATTTTCAGGCCCGCGGCGACCTGGGTAGTGCGTTGATCATGGCGGGAGAATTCGAGATGGGTCGGCAGGTGATGGAGGAATCACTGAAGATACAGCCAATTCAGCGTACTTACTCAAATCTCGGCGTAATCTACTATTATTTAGGAGAATTCGAAAAATCCGTTGTGACGCACCAGAATGCGGTGGATTTGACGCCGGGGCAGGCGCTTATGTGGCTGAATTTGGCGGATTCACTGCACCTTGCAGGGCAAGCGGAGGAGGCAACTATCGCATTTCAAAAAGCCAGGGATATCAGCATGAACATGCTTAGTATCGATTCCTCCGATAGTGAAGCGACAATTATGCTCGCCTGGTGCCAGCACATGCTCGGTGACAGTCAGGAAGCGCTTTTGACTGTGGAAAAAGGGTTAGAAATCGATCCGGGCGATCCGTATGGGTATTACTACGACGCGCTGATCCGGTATCAAACAGGAGACGAAGAGGCTGCTCTGCGGTCGTTGAAGGCTGCACTGGAAAGAGGATATCCGCCAGGATTGTTGGTGGCGGAGCCTTATCTTGGAGATATTCGGTCTGACGACCGTTTTCACGCCATCATTGTGGAAAGTATCGAATAAGCTAGTATTAAAGAAAAGCAAACAGGAGAATCGAAATGAAAAGATTTATTATTAGTCTGATTCCAATGTTCGTTCTCGTCAGCGCTTGTGCACCACAAGGGTCCGGTTTCGGGCTTGCCCGCGGCGAATTACCCGTAAAAAAACCATGTAAGGCTCCAACGCAAGTGCCAGCTTGTGCGGACAATCAATACAGTAAGAGCAGCGTCCTCACAATCACCGTAAACCCGGCCCAAGTGGTGGTTGCACCAAAAGCTGTATGTGTGCTCAGTCCCGGTGAGATAAAAGTGAACGTCAACTTCGCCGGTAGCCCAAAGAGAAATACGGTAAGAACGGTGCCTAAAGATTTTGCTGATTTGTGGGTATTCGGTGACAACCGGCAGGATGCTAGGAAATTTACGATAACGGTTGATGATTCTGTCGAGGAAGGGGACTACTCTTACGGTGTGGCGACGGTAGGTGCTGGTTGCATCGATCCAAGAATCTCCGTGAAGAGAACGTGATTTTGCTGTTGAGTATGTCACGCATCGCCGCACGCTAACCATGCGTGTATATTATAAGTAAGATTTGCGGTCGGAAAGGGCGTGTGGAGGTAGGGCTGCATGCTTTGATCGTGACCGACACGCAGGGGCATTCGACCTGTAATAATAAAAATAAAAGGGAAATAAGATGAATAAGAAAGTCTTTCTTGCGGTACCGCTGTGTTTGATCGTCTTGCACGGAACATCGCAAGTTACAGCGCAAGACAATTGTGTAGAGATGGACGTGCCGCCTGTTTGTCAGGGTGGTGGCCGCATTAATATCAACAATAATTCGCATAAAATTTCACCGCGAAATCTTTGTGCGTCTCCGGGAGACACCATTGAAGTCAAGGTAACGCCGGCGCGTACTCAGGCGAGCGTTTCTGGTAAGAGTGGCGGATGGCCGAATAAATCAGGCGAGTCTTTCACAATCACAGCGCCAGACGAAGGCGACTATGAGTACGACGTAATATTTGCTGACGGCACCTGTATTGACCCGAGGATTTCTGTCAAAAGGTGAGGCAGCCAGAAGTTTGACTGGAACTGCCTACGCGGGGTCGATCTTGAAATTGGTCAGGATTCGTCGGTCGGCCACGGGTTGGCGTAAATGACATCCACTATTTCGAGGGTGTCCCGGTCCAGGAGCAGGCCGACATTTTCCGGGATTCCTCCAATGGGAAGTACGCCAAGATTTGGATGGCTTCTTGTGTGTTTCTCAACCGCCTGTTGCACCTTTTTCTGTTCGTCGGGAGACGAAGGTTTAATAGCTTCTAGCGGCTTGATTTTCTCGCGAATATTTGCTGCGCCGTCTGACCATGGTTCCCAGTACTCTGGTCTGCGTTCGAGATCTGGCTGATTGTCAAACATCACGCTATCGAAATAACGCTGATATTCTTCAGGGTCTTCGGGGCGCCTTGCAAATACCTGCACAAGACCTGCGAAATGCTCTGTTTGTGATTCCTCAAAACGCATTACCAGTGGATCGATATGACTCTGCGCTACGAATTCTAGTCTGTCCATTGAGAAAACCAGGTAGTGCGGTTTTTCCTGGTACAGCGTATGTGCACCGTAGACAAGCGCGGCAATCTGCACCAATGCAATCACGGACAGGTCAAACTTTAAGCCAGGCTTGCCATGTTTGTAGACAATCATTGTTAACAGCGGGCCGAGCACCAGGTCGACGCCGATCAGCATGAGCATGATCGGCAGTACGCCAACAATGCCGAACGTTGGCTCCGGATACCAAAGCCAGTAGACGATACCAACCACGCCGCCAACCAGCAGTGCGCTGATCAGTAAATGAACCAGGGATGCCTTATATCTGCTCAATTATCGTGACTCGTATTCAAGAGACCACTATTTCAGCCTATTTTTTTGTAAATTTCCAGCGACGGGTTCTTGGTATTAATCCCGAAGTGATTTTGGCAGCTCAGAGGCGCAACGCTTGACTCTGGTTGTGATATTCAGTCGCTATTTATAGCGAATTGACAGGATTACCGCGGTTTTGGTTTGGTCGCCTGCCGCGAATTTAACTTCATCCTTCACGCATTTCTTTAGCAGGGCCCTGGCCATTGGTGAATCAATGCTGATTGCCGATAATTTGGCGTCCGTTTCGTCCGGGCCCACAATTCTGTAGGTATGGGTGTCACCTGTGTCATCGCGCACCTCTACGATTGCGCCGAAATAGACGGCGTCGCCGTTCGGCAGGTCTCTTACTATGTTTAATACGGGCAGGCGCTTTTGCAGATAGCGAATTCGATAGTCCAGGCCACCCAGCTCTTTCTTGCGGTAGATGTATTCGGCGTTTTCCGAGCGATCTCCCTCGGCGGCTGCAGCTGCAAGGGCTTTTACTACGTCGCGACGGCGCAGCCAGAGGTCTTTCAGCTCTTCCTGCAAGGCAGAGAAGCCTGCCGGTGTGATGTAGGGCGATGATTCCGGAGGAGGTGGACGCCAACGACCCATGTCATGCTTCCCAATTCAACAGTTGGAATTGCCGGCCCGGTAGTGAAACCGGGCCGGCTGTTTTACGCTGGTCTTTATCCGCCAGGCGCTATTTGGCAGCTTTGCGTTCCAGTGTTTCCTTGATGACGTCTTCTGCAACGTTTTTCGGACACGGTGCGTAATGCGAAAACTCCATCGAGAACTGTCCACGACCAGAGGTCATGGTACGCAGATGGCCAATATAGCCGAACATCTCTGACAGTGGCGCGTCCGCTTTGACGCGCACGCCGGTTGGACCTGCTTCCTGCGATTTGATCATCCCACGTCGGCGGTTCAGGTCACCGATGACGTCACCAACATGATCTTCCGGTGTGTAAACGTCGACCTTCATGATCGGCTCCAGAAGCTGCGGTGCCGCTTTCGGGATGGTTTGACGATACGCCGCTTTCGATGCGAGTTCGAAGGCCATAGCGGAAGAATCCACTGCGTGGAATGCACCGTCCTCCAACGTGATCTTAACGTCGAGCAGCGGGAATCCTGCGAGGGTTCCCTGTTCCATACTGACACCGAAGGCTTTCTCGATAGCGCTCCAGTATTCACGCGGCACATTACCACCCGTTACCTTTGATTCGAACTGGTATCCACTATTGGTCTCGCCAGGTTCAACGACGTACTCAATCTTGGCGAACTGGCCGGAACCACCCGTTTGTTTCTTGTGGGTGTAGGTGTCTTCAACGCGCTGCGTAATCGTTTCACGATAGGCTACCTGCGGTTTGCCCATGTCTACTTCGACACCGTGGGTGCGTTTGAGGATATCGACCTTGATGTCCAGATGCAGCTCACCCATGCCCTTGAGGATGGTTTCGCCGGAGTCCTCGTCGGTTTCCATATGGAATGACGGGTCTTCCTGAATCATCTTGTTCAGCGCAACGCCCATTTTTTCCATGCCTGCCTTGTCTTTCGGCGAAATGGCAATTGAGATAACCGGATCCGGAAACACCATTGGTTCCAGTGTTGCCGGCTTGTCAGGATCACACAGCGTGTGGCCGGTGCGGGTATTTTTCATACCCAGCAACGCGACGATGTCGCCCGCTTGCGCAGAATCAAGTTCTTCACGCGAATCAGCATGCATTTCGACAATGCGACCAATGCGCTCGGTTTTCCCGGTGAACGTATTCAGAACGCTCGAACCTTTCTTCAGGCGGCCGGAGTAGATTCGCGTAAAGGTCAACGCACCGTAACGATCGTCCATAATCTTGAATGCAAGTGCGCGTAAAGGATATTCAGGGTCAACCAACGCCTTGCCACCTGTGGCATTTCCTTCCAGGTCAATTTCAGGCTGTGGATTAACTTCCATCGGATTTGGCAGGTAATCGACAACAGCATTCAACACGTTTTGTACGCCTTTGTTTTTAAATGCCGAGCCGCAAAATGTTGGAAAGAAGTCGAGCGCAATCGTACCTTTGCGTATGCAACGTTTCAGGTCCTCATCAGACGGCTGTTCGCCTTCGAGGTAGGCTCCCATCAAATCGTCATCCTGGTCGAGAGCGGTTTCGACCAGCATCTCGCGATACTCCTCGACCTTGTCCTGCATGTCTTCAGGAACATCGTTGATTTCATAATTGGTCGGATCGTCGGAGCCATCCCAAGTCCAGGCTTTGCGGGTAACAAGGTCAACAACACCGATAAAATCATCTTCCGTGCCGATCGGCAAAGTCATAACCAGCGGGTTAGCGCCCAACACATCTTTAACCTGTTTCACGACACGATAAAAATCAGCGCCAACGCGATCAAGTTTGTTGACGAAAATAATGCGCGCCACTTTGGATTCATTCGCGTAACGCCAGTTGGTTTCTGATTGTGGCTCTACGCCGCCTGATCCGCAGAAAACACCAACACTATTTGGCTTTCCGGCTAATGTTATGATATCTCTAAAATGGGTTATGAAACAGACGGCTGGCTCGGAGCTCCC
>CAYOHF010000044.1:0-25576 GCA_964403695.1 uncultured Woeseiaceae bacterium
ACATCGCCCGCTGGGCGGGCTCCTACATTACTAATTAGCATTGTAGGAGCCCGCCCAGCGGGCGATTGCGAGCTATCCAGGTCAACTTGATACTTCATCCGGGCACAAATCTTGAGTTTATGGGACAGCAGTGATCCCGCACCTTTTCTTGCTTACTTGTCCAGCGGAAATCCGGCATCAGCCAACCATCGGGCACTGTTCTGGAAGTGCTCACGGTTCTCGTAGATCAGCACCACGGAGAATTCTCCGAGGCCTTTGCGAAACCAGTCGAGCTGCAGATCTGGCGAGCGCTGCTCCAGTCGATTTACAAATGCCGCCGCGCGGTAGGGCTCGGCAAAACTGACCAGCGTCGATCTTCCCAGGTCAGAATAAAGGTGTTCGCCGGGTTGCGACTGTTCCAGGCGATCGCCAAGAACGTAAGTCAAATGACGAAAAATATAGTTGCTGTACCAGATGGCGCCAGAGGGAATGTCCGCGGTATTCGCTGCAATTCTCTGCGGACCATAATTATAGGCAGCTAACGCCAGGTGCAGATTGCCATTAAATCGCTGTAGCATTTGTTTGAGGTAACGCGTACCCGCGTCAATATTGGTACACGGATCGTATAGTTCGGCGAGCCGGAGGATGCCAAGATCATTGGCCGTGCCTGGCCACAATATTTGCATTACGCCGTGGGCGTTCGCACGTGAACGCGCTGTCGCCTGAAAGTCACTTTCGCCGCGAGCCACGGCTAATAACAAAGTTTCTGGCACGTCATGTGCACTGGCCGCAGCTCGAAAGCAGCTTGCATGCGGAAATTGGTAGCTGGGTTTAAGGTTAGTGTCGTTTTCAAGATACTGGCGCCAGGCAGCGTTGGCATCCTCCGTTTGGATTGCAGCAAAGGCCGCGGGCGGTATTGAATGGAGGGCCGCGGTGAGCAGTAGCGCTGTGACTGGAAGCCAGGAAAATTTCATGAGTCGGTGAGATCAAGGCCGGTCGCGGCTGAAATTTGCGAGAGCTTTGCATGACGCTCCGCATCATCGTCATAAGCGAACGCGACTTCATACACGCCCGGCTTGACCTTGACGACGCGGTAATCAATACCAGTGACTCTTTCCAGCTGGGCTACAAAACCCTTGGCGGCTATTTCGCTGCGGAACGGGTTCCAGAACGAATACCACTGCAGTTCATTCAATAATGGCGGTTCTTCGAGCCTGGCAGGGGAATCATCTGTTTCGGCGAATACTGCCAAATCAGGTTCAGCGAATGGTAATTCGGAGCTTTCTGTCTCGTGCGGTGTTTCCCCGGGCAACGGTTCTGCAGGCGTGCTGGTTGGAATATCACTCGGCAAAGAACTTTCGCCAGGTTCGTTGATGACGTCCCCGACATCCAGCTTTTTTGCCATGAGTTTTTCGACGGCGGCATCATAGCGTTGCTGGTCGATTACAGCATCCCTGGCATGAAATTCCGGCACGCCCATCACCAGCAGAATGATGGCAATTGATGTAGCAGAGCCGATGAGGAATCCGAGTATTCTGAACATTTTTATATCCTCAATAAACACTTCTGACGCGAATGCTTCGCCAGTCTATTGCGCTTTGCCAGTGTTCTGTGACGACAGCAAGCTCTTCAAGCCAGCGCTGTAAATCGGCTCCCTCAAGGCCGCCACGAACCGATGCAGAGCATCGTTTGGGTAAGCGTTCGATATGTTGTGCCAGTGCGCGCGCCGCTTTCGTATCCGTTGCAGCGATGACATAGTAAGTATCCTTGTCCGGTTGCAGTTGCCAGCCGTCCGCTGTGGCCCAGGAACTTGAAGGAAGGGATTCCAGCGGCAGGGGAAAGCGTATTTGCTTGTTGGTGCGTGCTATTTTCGCGCTGGTGCGCTGCGCGCAGGACTCGTCGGCGAGCCGCACAAGACCATGGTTCAACTGGTGATTAAGGAAGAACACGACTGCATCTGCGCTTGAGCCAACTTCGAGCGCGTAACAATCAACGCCGGCAAACGAGTAACTCCCACTCATTTTGCGTGAGGTACGGTAGCTGTCATTTCCCGCTGCACATGAGCGGGCATTTCGCAGCTCAATAATTTGCAACGTGTCCAGGAACCCTGGGTCACCTTTCGCCATGGAAATTCGCACTTCGGGTTCCAGCATTGCAGCCGAGTATTTTTCTGGTATGCGGATGTATGCACTCGAGCTTAGTGTCGGCATGTCGGACTTGGCATCAATGGGTGTAATCGTAATCCAGTATTGAAACAATTCATCGTCGATCTGGTGCGCCTTCCCTTCAAGCACGGCATTCGCATCAGCGGTTGTGGTGGAGTTTTGCACGGCGCGGTAGTCCGCCAGGTTGTTGCTAATCAGTTCGATCATGCCAGCCGTACCGATCACCGGATCAACGCTCGCCTCCGCGTCTATGGCGCTTACAACGTATTCGCCTGCGGTTTGCCGCAACAATGTGCAACCGAGATCATGCGCCAGGTGCGCTGCCAGCAAATCAGTTTGCGAATCATCGTAGGGAGCACCGCGCTGCCCGCGAAAGGAGAGGTCATTTTCTGGTTGTCGCAGAAGGCGGCGCTGCGGTGTACTTAGAGGGCCATGCCAGGAACGGCTGAAACCAGCGACCCAGGTTCGATCTTCAATGTCCAGTGCGCGGACCTCTATGTTTACCGATCCACTGCGGTCTTCCGTAAGCTCGATTCCGATGTAATAGTGAACATCGTCTTTCGTGCAATCAATATTGCCGTTTACGGTCCCTGTTGTGCTTTGCTCGGGCTGCCATGCGATTCTTATTCCGGGTACATCGGCCAGAAAATTTCGCAGACGATCACGAAGTGTGAGTGCCAGCTTGTTGCTTGCGGACTGTGGATTCTCATCTGTCATCACGACAAACCTGAGCAACTCGTTCCTGAATCTCGGCTGTGTCGTTAGCTGCGCGCTGACATACGGCATGAGGTCACGACTTAGCCACGATTCCAGATCGACCTGGCGTGACGCCGCATTGGCGGAATACGCCGTGAAAATCAGGGCAATAAATATTATGCAATGCTTTACTGAATACATGTCATCGCTCCAGGCGCAGGTCGCCGGCGGCATCGATGATTAGTGAGCCGCCCTCGTGTTCAGCCAGGTATTGATTCAGTTGTTGTGACATGCCCTTCGGTAAGGTCACGCCCCATTTGCTGTCTACCGACTGATTGCCGTGATTGCGACGATAGGTGGCGGTTACCTGTTGCGGCACTGTAGCTACGTCCATTTCATGAAATTGCCCCGGCATCGATGCCGGCCAGAAACTCATATCGTTGTTGTCGATACTCATACGCACCGATTTGCCGGCTGTGATGACGTACAGACCGACCGCGTTTTGCTCGACGAGCCGTGTCAGGGCCAGGTCTGTTTCAAAACGTAGCGAAAATCCTTTTTCAACTGGCGGTGATACGACGACAGGAATCTGTGACGAAACCTCAGGCGGCGGTTGTGGTGCTGGCTGTGTTTGTGGTCGTTGCACGACGATGGACTCTTCCTCAACGGCAGCCTTTACCGGCGTCGGTCGCGTTAATCTGATTTCGCTTCGCGGCGGTGATGAATTCTCTTCGACGGGTTGCTGTTGCGCAGGCGCGGGTTCTGGAGGTGTCGGTGCTGGTGTCACCGGCGTCATTGGTATGCTTTGCACCAATGCGAAAATTGCGACGAGGCACAACGATAGAATCGCCATGAATCGCATCACATCAGTTTGCAGGTCGGCGGCACCGCCGGCATCGGCATCGCCGCCGCGATTGAGCGGATAGAATAGCGGTGATCTGCTCATGACTCGCTTTTACTGGCTTCAGGCGCCTCAGACACTGTCTCAGGTTTTGCCAGGTGCTGTTCAATACGCTGCAGCGATTCACGCATAATTGATGTATCGACCCGCGCTGCCAGATCATACCGCTGTTGTAACGAGGTACCGAGGCTCATCGTCTTGTATATACGCATCAGGTAGCCACCGATACCGCCGAAAATTGTTGTCGACAGCGCCAGCAGGATTCCGCCATCGACCATTCTCTCGAGCATTGCAAAAGCGCCTAACTGTATTGCCGCATCGGAATTGCCTAATGCGAAAATCAAGGCGCTGCGCATGCCGATGGCTGTCCAGATTACGCCGGTACCGAAAAATAATGTCGTCCAGATATCCGTAAGGTGATCCAGGTGAACAATCTCGTTAATTGCTCGCCCGCTATCCAGATATGAGCGCAATCGGCTAAGGCTAAAGAAGTAGGCGATGAGCACGACAGCAAAAACTGGAATTGATAAGCCAAGATTTGTATAGGCCCAGTCGAGCCACGGGCGAATAGCCAGGATGCGATCATCGGAAAAACCGGAAAACTCGGAGAATGAGACGAATTCGCTGCGCCGCAATATATACAACAAGGCGCTCGCACCGACCGCGGAGCCGAACATGCCGGTTGTGAGACCCTCTAAAAAGCGCTCGCTACGCATCGCTGCAGTCCTTGCTACTGGCCTGCTGCGCATGCCGTGCAAGTCGCCTCGAGTACAAGTTCGACTTCCTGGTACAACTCATCAGCGCGGTAATAACCAGCATTGTCCAGGCTGACTTTCAGTAAACCGCGTTCCTTGTCAGTCAGTTCACGCTCCATGTTGAGCATGACCCGGTCCCTTCTGGGACACGTATGCGTGCAATTGTTGTAGTCACTTTGTAGTGAGACAAATTTCACGTTGAAGTAACGGTTGTAGTATTCCCTGGCTTGTCGCTGGCTTAACAACCCCCCATCACTTGCCCAGACCAGGAACTCGCTGAAGACGCGTTTGTTCTCCGCTTTCGGGTCACCCTCAGCGATACTCAGCAAGTCATCGTAGTAACGATCAAAGTGCTCAGCACAACCATTGCTCAGGTTGCTCTGTACGGCACTGATTGCCGAGGTCAGGTTCTTGCTTTGCGGGCCATTACAAGGTGGCGGGGAAGTCGCACAGGATGCGAGTATCAGGCCACCTGCAATGATCAGCAGCAAGCTGTAAATGTAGCCACGGTTGGCAGTTGCTTTCATGATCGAACTCCTGAGATTCATTGCTTAATTTTCCAGCGGGCTGCGATACGCCTGCTCAAAGCTTCCTGGCGGTGGCCCGGCGATTTGAATTTGACTGGCTTCATCACCGAACAGGATCGATTTCACACCACCAACAACTTCCATCATTTCGGGTGTGATCGCACCGAACGACTGATTCAGCTGTTCTATTAATGTGGCGCGGGTAATTTCCTCACGGGTCCTGGCAATGAGTTCGCTGGTCTCTTCCATGTCGAGGTATATGTCTGAGGCGAGCACCGCCAGCGACTGGTCGTTCTGGCTGCTGGATGATGCAACCAGCTGGTAGTACTGGCGAAATCTCTCACTCAGCCGCATACCGGAGCGGCCGCGCATGGTCGGCGCGGGCGCGTCGTTGCTCGGCGGGTTCCCGCCAAGCAAAGTTTCCTGCAACGTCCAGGAAGTCATCTTGTTGCCAAGTTCACTTCGCAGTCGTTTTTCCAAACTGAGGCGCGTGTTGTTAACGGTGTGTTCCATGTCGGGCAGTCGCTGCTCCATGATGCCAAGCATGTCGAGGTAAGTTGAACCGAGTTGTTTGGCGAGGCGCTGGCAGCCTGGATCAGATTCGGCACCATCGCATTTACTCTCCTGGTAGAGTTGTTGCTGCTGGTCCAGCCGGCCGATAACTTCCTGCAGGCCGGTCTCCATCTCTTTCGCCACTGAGCTGGTCTGACGCAGGTCTTCGACCACGGTGGTTGGGAAGAGGCGGATGGTTGGCGTGTCTTTCGCCTGCGCCTGTGAAGAAACGAGCACGGCGATAATCAGCGAAAAACCCGCCACACGGATCAATGCATTGATGATCTCAACCCGCAGAGAATTTTTGCTACGAGGTCGATCAAGGACAGCGGACATAGCGCAATCTCCCATTTGATAAGTTGGTTTTGCCGGTGTGTGTGGCTGAAACCGAGCCTGATACGCACCGAAACTGCTTTTAGTTTCGATTACGTTAGCGGTATGTGGCTGAACGCTGGCTGAATATCAGGTAAATCGTGCTGAGATGCCGGGAATAGGCATGATTTCCCGGGTGGTGTCTTGATTGGGCGCGTTAACTAAAGCTCGATCCTGCAGATAGCGAAAATCGATTGCGCGCAGTTTGACGACAACCAATAAGCAACATTGGCTCGAAAAGAAACAGCCATAAAGTGTTGATAAAAAGGAAATCGGGAAAGACTGGTACGCGTCCAATATGTGGTTGGCAGTACTCGTTGTCGTCTTTCCAGATTGATAATTATCGTGACGAGCAGGACCGTGAAGAGAGAATCAGGCAAACGATCTTGTCCATTACGGTGCATCGACGACTTGATATACCTCACCAGCGTAATGAATAACATAAATCTCACCGTCATTATCTTCCGCAAATGAGGCAATGCTGAGTGTCGTATTCAGTATTTCTTCACCAACCGCGCCTTGTTGACTGGTTGCCGGAATCGCCCAGATTCTGCCGGAGGCGAAATCGCCATAGACGTAGGAGCCCTGCAGTTCAGGAATAGCGACGCCACGATAAACGTAGCCACCGGTTATGGACTGGCCAAAAGAACGTGAATACTCGGTAATCGGGTCGACGGAGCTGGTCGAGCAACCGCTCGCCGGTTCAAAACAATGAGCGCCCTCACGCTCATCCCAGCCATAGTTCTCACCAGCCTGGATTTTGTCGACTTCCTCCCAGGTGCCCTGGCCAACATCACCAGCCCAGATTTCGCCCGTCTGCCGATCAAAGCTCCAGCGCCACGGATTGCGCAGGCCCCAGGCATAAATTTCGGGACAATCAACGCCAACAAATCCCTGCAAACAAAGATTTGCCGAGTTTGCAGCAAACGGGTTGCCCGCGGGAATCGCGTAGGGCACTGCTCCATCGACATCGATTCGCGTCATGGTTCCCAACAGGTATCTTGTGTCCTGAGCGCGTTCGAGCGGATCACCACCACCGCCACCATCACCCCAACCGGCGTAAAGATAGCCGTCGGGGCCAAATTCGATATGGCCGCCATTATGATTCGAGTTATCCTGCGAAATAGTCAGAATAATGTCTTCCATCGTGTCATCGAGTGTCAGCCCAATATCGATACTGCGAAACCTGCTGATTGCGGATTCAAGCTGCCCGCCATTATTCCTGGTGTAGGAAAGAAACACTTCGAAGTTATTGTTGGCGCCGAAATCCGGATGAAACGCCATACCCAGCAAACCGCGTTCACCGCCACTCTGTACGCGACCACTGATGTCGACAAAGACACTGACGTCAGCATCCGTCACATTCGCATTGTTAGGAAAAACTCTGACGATGCCCTGCTGTTCGACGACAAACCAGCGACTGGAGTCACCGGGCGCCTGTAAAAACGCGACGGGTGCCTGCAATGTCACCTGATCGAAGACCTGCGACAGCGCGACTGTGATTGCTGCTGCTGGTGGCGGAGGCGGGGGTGGAGGTGGGGGTGGATTTTGTGCCGTTGAACCGCCGCCGCCACAGGAAGAAAAAACCAGCAGCGAAACAACAGTTGCGGCGATGCGAATGTGCGTGAGTCGTGAATACATGAGTTGCCCTTATCTCAACGAATTCTTCTTCAGCATAATCTCAAATGAATAGCTTGTCACAGTGTCACCGGAATGCAACATGCTAAACCGTTGTGGCTGGCGAGTTGTTGTTATATTTTGGCGCCTGGTTCCCCCATACTGTTAAAAGCAAACTATGTTTCTGGCGGCGTTGCTCGACCATTTCAGACACTGAGCGCTCCTAATGCTATGAAATCGGTAATCACCTATTGTTACAACGCTCGTACAGGCTACGATCGAGATGTAAGGGCCGCTCTCTGCGAGATCGTAATCAAGTGAAAAGGAAACCAGTCGGGAAAGAAATAGACCGCCTTTGTGAGATTCGTCGTTCCTTCGGTCAGACTCTCGCAAAGGAACGGCAGGACCTGCTCGAGTCGATCGCAGGATCGACAGTAAAAATTGCGGCAGATATCAAACGATTGCACGATTGTTTGTGTTTCATGCGTGCATTTCCGGACAACCGGGAAATACATCAAAGCGCTTCTTTATGGCTGCAGAATTTCGACGCTGTAGTCAGTAAGCTAAGCAAGCGTCAGCGAGCGATGCTTGCTGACAGTGGCATTGCCGGAACGGACCTCTACTATGCTTTCTCATACGAAGTCGCCAGTTGGATGGCACGCCATTTTCCTGGCATGATTTCTGTTGACTGGGCCGAGCTGGAAGACACAGACAGGCTGGATGAACTGATGGATCAGCTTGTCGAGTCGTCTGAAGCAGACTACTTCGATAGTGGTTGGGTTGATGCCAGGGAGTGGCTAAGAATCGCAACGGCCAATCATTCTGCGACGCGGTTCGACTGGCTCATGATGCAAATGTCCGAGCGCAGGCAACATTCCCGGTTTTTGACATCACTTTACAATGCCGCTGAAATTCCGCTGCACTGCGAATTGTCAGGCGCGGTGCTTTCCAGGTCTGGCAACGCACTCATTGTTGATGATATTTGTTATCGCAGTGGTGAAATGGAAAACCGCATTTCGTTCGCCAAACGCGAGATTTGCCGAAGACTAAATTCCGTTAAATGGCTAAGCGTGACTGAAGGTCAGCGCCTGCTAAATGTCGCGATGAGCTCTTTGGCCGCCCGGCATCGGGAAACCGCACACTTCAATTATGCTAATCCGGGTGATGTTTACCTGGCGGATGTTGGCAAAGGGGTCAGTATCGCCGTAACGGGTCTGGCTCCGGAGCATCGTTATCCACTGGAGTGCACCCTGGGCTTCCTTATCTTGTCGAATGGTATACCCATTGGTTACGGCGGAGCGAGCGTGATATTCAATCAGGCAAATACCGGCATCAATATCTTCGATGAATATCGGGGGAGTGAGGCGGCCTGGCTCTGGGTACAGGTAATGCGGGTTTTCCGTACGCTCAGTGGTTGCAATCGATTTGTCGCCAACCCTTATCAGTTCGGTGGTGACAATGCCGAGGCCCTGAAAAGCGGCGCGTTCTGGTTTTATTATCGTTTGGGATACCGCCCTGTTGATGCTGCGATAAGGAAACTGGCGCGTCAGGAATACGACACGGTGCAGGGCAGCAAAGAATACAGAAGCCCGGTCTCCATATTGAGGCGTCTGGCGAAATGCGATATGCATCTTGCTCTACCCGGCGCTCGCCAAAGCGAGTTCTTCGAGGAAAGCTGGATCGAGTCGTGCTCGCTGCTGGCAACACGGGAAATTGCGAAGACCGGGGAATTATCGCGTAAGAAAGCGTTGCAGACTATTTCCCAACGCATGATGAAGGATCTCGGGCTTCGCTCAATCAAGAGCTGGTCGAGGAAAGAGCAGGAAACGTTTGTGCATTTCTGTCCGGTTGTTGCGGCCGCGGGTCCGGCGAAATGGTCGCTGCGTGAGAAAAAAGCACTCGTAGAATTAATGCGTGCCAAAGGCGGGCAATCTGAAGTCAATTATGCGCGCCGCCTGCGTGCGCACGAGAAACTGTTCCTGGCGTTAAAGAAAAAGTGCCGACAGGTTTCTTAGCAAAGTTGAGGTCCGAAGTCTGGTTGTTGCGCCGTGTCATCTAATTTGTCGAAATTCGCAGGAGCAGCATCTTGCCGCGATTTTCGGCAATCGCGGCAAGATGCCGCTCCTACGACAGCGTGCAGGATTCTCCAGCTTCGCTGCTCTTTCGACTGCCTATATTAAAAATAACCTTTATAAATCAGATAAATATGACAGAAGCGGCTACCAGAACCAGCTCTGGTTCGACACCTGTTAAAACGTCTATTACCTGTTCCGAGTCCTCCGTTATCGTGGATAATGCGAACCTGCATTCCTGCCTGTGGTCTCATGATCAGGTCTACGGACTAATAAGAATAATTTCGGAGCCATAAGTGAACCTGACACGCTTGAGCCTGGGCAATCCGGTTGCGGTCATTGCCGCAATTCTGTTGATCGTCCTGATGGGCGGCATCGGCCTTGCATCGCTGCCGGTGCAGATGATTCCGGATGTGCAGCGACCGTTTATCCAGATCAATACCGGCTGGCGCGCTGCGGCACCCGAAGAAGTTGAATCAGAAATTATCGAGCCGCAGGAGGACATGCTGCGTGGCCTGCCTGGGCTCGAGAAAATGATTTCAAGTGCTGGTGCAGGCAGTGCCAGCATCACCCTGACATTTTCGGTAAATACGGAACTGCAACGGGCGCTGATCGAGGTAATGAATCGGCTCAACATGGTGCCGCGATATCCCAATGACGTTACGGAGCCACAGATTTTTGCCGGCCAGGACAGTTTTGGTGCACCAATTGCCTGGTTTGCGATTACGCCGCAAGAAGGCAATCCGCGCGAAATGGCCAGCTACAGCGATTTCGTCAGGGAGGTCGTACTCGCTCGTATCGAAAGGGTCACCGGCGTTTCGAACGCAACTTCATTTGGTGGTCGTGATCAGGAAGTTCGTATTACGTTCGATCCTTATGAAGCAGCGGCATTGGGTGTCGATATCCCCACACTGGCTGGCCTTACCGGAAACAACAACGACACATCCGGTGGATTCAATGACATTGGCCGACGCCAATACACACTGCGTTACGCCGGCAAATATGATCTGCCGGAATTTGGTGAGATGGTGCTCGACTGGCGCGGCGGCAACCCGGTGCGACTTCGCGATATCGCGACGGTAGAAGTCACAATGCGCGACAAAGCCGGCTACATGATTGAAAACGGCAAGGACGCAATCGCCTTTAACGCACAGGTCGAAAAGGGCGTGAATGTTCTCGACGTCATGGAAGAACTTAAGGCCGCGATCGTTGAGCTACAGGAAGGTGCACTTAACCGGGCAGGTCTGGACGTTCATCAGTCCTACGACGAAACCAACTACATCAAGAATTCCGTAGCTATGCTGCGCACCAACCTGTTAATCGGTATTTTTCTCGCGGTCGGTGTGCTCTGGTGGTTTTTGAGAAAATTTCGCGCGACGCTCGTGGTTGCACTGGCAATTCCCATCTCGTTGTTTACGGCGTTTCTTGTCATGCAGGCTACCGGGCGCACGCTGAATATTATATCGCTGGCCGGTCTTGCCTTTGCGATGGGTATGGTTCTGGACGGCGCTATTGTGGTGCTGGAAAACATCGTACGACTCCGCGAGAAAGGAGTGGACGCTGAAAAGGCAGCATTGCTAGGCGCTACGGAAGTTGCCGGAGCGCTGCTTGCATCGACGGCAACGACTGTCGTGATTTTCCTGCCGATTATGTTTCTTAAAGATATTTCCGGGCAATTATTTGCCGACCTCGCACTGGTAATATCAGTAGCGGTTATCGCATCATTCTTGATTGCGTTGACGGTCATTCCGACAGCAGGTGCCAACTGGTTGCAGAATGTCCGGCTTGATGATCCGCACTCGGGTTGGTGGACGCGAATAACCGCATTTATTATGCGCCTGACTGATTCGGTTCGCCTGCGGCGCGCGCTGATCATTGGCCTGTTTTCGGCGGCGACTTTCCTGACCTGGGCGTTGTTGCCACCGGCGGATTATCTTCCCAGCGGCAAACAGGGCTGGATTTTCGCTTTCATAATTCCGCCACCCGGACAAAGCGTTACCTCTGCTCGCGAGGAATTCATTGACGTGGTCTATGAGCGTATGCAGCCGTACCTGGAAGAGGATGCGGATATCGCGGTCGAATCCTATTTTAATGGCATGTTTGGCGGTTTTGGTTTCCTCGGCGTAATGATGAAGGACGGGAACGATGCGCCGCAGATGGTTGGCGCCCTGAACAGTGAAATCCTGACGGGGTTTCCCGATACCATGGCTTTCGCGGATACCTGGGGCGTCTTCGAGCGGGTCACTGGCAACCAGGGAATTGAACTGAACATTCAAAGCCGCGACATGGATGCCATGCTGGCGGCAGCGCGACGGGGTATGGGGCTGGTCAGTCAACATTTGCCCGGCGCACAAGCGCGGCCGGATCCCGGCGTTGATTTTGCTCAACCAGAACTTCGCTTCATACCGGACGAACGCCGCATAACAGAAGCTGGCTGGACGCGACAGCAAATGTCGACTGTCATGCGCGCGCTCGGCGACGGCGTTTATGTCGGTGATTATTTCAATGGTGACCGCAGAATGGATATCGTGCTGCGGGCGCCGGCATGGAACAGCCCCGAGGAATTGGCAGCGACGCCACTTGCGACACCGGCTGGCGGTATTCAGCCGGTCGATCAACTGGTTCGCATGCTACGTACAGCAGGCCCAAATCAGATTCGTCGCGTGGATCGTCGCCGTGCGGTCACGCTGATCGTGACGCCACCAGTCGACATGTCGCTCGAGGAATCTATACAGATCCTGCGCGACAAAGTGGAGCCGGAATTGTTGGCGATGCTACCAGAGGATGGGGAAATCAGTTTTTACGGCAACGCCGATGATTTGCGTATTGCCCTTGGAAACATGTCCCGCAGTTTCATACTGGCGATACTCGTTCTTTATCTATTGATGAGCGGCCTGTTTCGCTCCTTCGTTGACAGTCTGATGGTTATATCCGCAATTCCATTGGCAACAGTCGGCGGTGTGAGCCTGCTACGCCTGATGAATTTGCCAATGGATTTGTTAACGATGATCGGCTTCATCACGCTACTCGGTCTCGTTGTGAATAATGCCATCTTGCTGGTGCACCAGACGCGCCTTGCCGAACGTGACGGCATTGACCGTCGCAGCGCGGTGGAGCAGGCGATCCGTCGCAGGCTGCGGCCGATATTAATGAGTACAATGACCAGCCTCTTCGGTATGCTGCCGTTGCTGTTGATTCCCGGACCCGGATCCGAGATTTATCGCGGGCTGGCGGCCGTCATTGTCGGCGGTATGTCGGTCAGCGCTATATTTACACTGGTTTTCCTGCCGAGCTTGCTGCGATTAGGAGAAAAGGCTACGTCGCCTGCAATCCTGGGCACTGCGGCAGAGAATGCGCCGGTTACCGGCTAATCATCGAATATGAATAAATTATCAAGAATCGTCATAACCCTTTGGTTTTGTCTGCTCGGTACACATGCCCTGGCGCAGTTTGAAATGCCGCCGCCTGCAGTGGTGGTCCGCGAAGCGCGCCTCACCGAGCTTGCACCAAGCGTGAATGTGCCAGGTACCGTGTATAGCCGTTACGACGCACGGCTTGCTTCCGAACTGCCGGCGAAAATCGCGTGGATTGCGGAAGTGGGAACCAGGGTCGAGGAGGGCGATACAGTTGCCAGGCTTGAGGACATCACGTATCGATTGCTGGAAATGGAGGCGCAAAGTCGCGTGTCCAAAGAACAGGCGCGAGTCACTTTCCTGCGCTCGGAGAAAGGACGCCTCGAAAGTTTGGCTGAAAGCAATCTCTCCGCTAAAAGCCAACTCGACCAGACAACTTCGGATCTTGCCGTCGCCGAAAGTGATCATGCCATTGCCGAAGCGCAACTCGGGCTGGCGAAAGTCGCCATGTATATCACTGAAATTCGCGCACCGTTCAATGGGGTGGTCACCGAAAGGCTGCGCAGTATTGGCGAACGACTGAGTGTGGCAGATGAAGTAATTCGGTTGGTCGATCCGGATTCGATCGAAGTCGTTGCCCGTGCCCCACTCAACACAGTGCACTTCGTCAAAGAGGGTGATGTTCTCAAGTTACACAACGATTATCGCGATGATGAGGGCAGTGTGAGAACTATTGTGCCGTTCGGCAATCCGCAATCGCATATGTTCGAAGTGCGGCTGAGCGTCGATCCTGAAATATGGACCGTTGGTGAAAGTGTAAGATTGTCTATGCCAACCGCAGCAACAAAAGAAGTGCTCGCCGTGCCGCGCGACGCACTGGTCTTGCGACGGGAAGGTGCGTTCGTGTTCCGTATAAATGATGACACGACCGCTGAGCAGATAAATGTAATGACAGGACTCGGCGCTGGTAGCCTGATAGAAGTAATCGGTGATCTGCGGCCAGGTGATCGTGTGGTCATACGCGGCGCAGAACGACTGCAAAACGGAACCACCGTAAATATTGGTGAAATTGCCAGTGCCACCGGTTCTGAGACCCAGGCGCTCCAATAGCCAGAGCAGGGTCCTGATTGCAGCGCAGTCAGCGGGATGATTGCATAGTGTGACGATTGAAAACGCGAACGCGCACATTCGTGTAGGGTTGAGCGGGTTGGTGTTGGCCGAGCCTTACCAATCTGCAACTATATTTCGTTGTCATTCATTGCACGGTAAATAATATGTCTTTCATACTAATAATAAATTTACTCGCCTTTGTCGGATTGATCGCAATTCTTGCGCGCTTTAGAAAACCGAAGTTTTCGTTGTCGCGACAGGTGCTGGCCGGTCTTCTCGCCGGCGTATTGTTTGGCTTTGCGTTGCAATTTGCTTATAGCGACAATCCTGGTGCTATTGCTGACACGCTGGAATGGACCAATGTCATTGGTACCAGCTACGTAAATCTGCTGAAGATGATCGTCATGCCACTGGTGCTCGTGATGATGATTGCAGCGGTCGTGAAAATGCGTGAAGTGGCAGCACTCGGCAAGATCGGTGGTGTTGTCATCGTTATTCTTATTGGTACGACGATGATTGCCGCGTTGGTTGGTATCCTGATGGCAAATGCCTTCGGCCTGACAGCGGAAGGGCTGACGGAGGGAGCGAGAGAGCTTGCTCGCGCGGACGTCCTCGCTGCTCGTCAGGAGACCTATGCGGATTCCGGTCTTGCAGACATGTTGGTCCGTTTCGTGCCCAGCAACATATTCTATGATTTGACCGGGGCGCGCCCGACCTCGGTTATCGCTGTTGTTGTGTTTGGCATTCTTTTTGGCATTGCGACGCTACTGGTTGCGAATGAGCAGCCGCAACGTGCAGAAGCGATCTACGGCTTCATTGAAACCGTTCAGTCGATCATCATGAAGCTCGTGCACATGATCATGGCGTTAACGCCCTATGGCATTCTGGCTTTGATGACCAAAGTGGTTGCCGGTTCGAATGCGAACGACATCCTTAACCTGATTAATTTCGTGATCGCCTCATATCTTGCTATCGCCGTAATGTTTGGTGTGCACGGTCTTTTGCTGCTGCTCAACGGCGTCAACGTAAAAGACTACTTCCGAAAAGTGTGGCCAGTGCTGACATTTGCATTCGGCTCGAGGAGTTCGGCGGCAACGATACCGCTCAACGTCGAGACGCAGGTCGAGGAGCTGGGCGTGCCGACGCCGGTCGCAAATCTGTCGGCAACCTTTGGTGCGACGATCGGGCAGAACGGTTGTGCAGGAATATATCCCGCGATGTTGGCTACCATGATCGCGCCGACTATGGGTATCGATCCGCTAAATCCCGGATTTATTGCTGGCCTGGTTGGTATTGTGGCTATCAGCTCGTTCGGGATCGCTGGAGTTGGTGGCGGGGCGACGTTTGCGGCGCTTGTGGTGCTGCCTGCCATGGGTATGCCCGTCACACTGGTAGCGCTTTTGATTTCGATTGAGCCGCTTATAGATATGGCGCGAACGTCTCTGAACGTTAACGGCTCAATGACAGCGGGTGTGTTGACAGGACGATGGTTAAAGGGCCTGCAGGATGACGCCAGCGATGCCGACCTTGGCAGCGATCCGGAACCTGCTGCGACGGATTGAACAAAGCACATCTACGCAAGTTCTGAAACTATTCGTAGGAGCGGCATCCTGCCGCGAATAATTTGATTCGCGGCAGGATGTCGCTCCTACGGTTCGTGCAGAGAGCGCGCCAGGTGCGAGGCCGTCTCGGTCAGCAAGATTGCGGCACGCTGCATTGATTCGTCCGCGGGAAGCCCTTCTCCTATCACCAGGTAATCATCAAGGCCGGCCGCCAGACATTTCTCAGCGCCCGGCCCGACAGACCCAACCAATGCGATTGTTGGTACGTCCTGTAATGCGGCAGTTTTCGCTACGCCGATACAGGCTTTGCCCGTTACGGATTGTCCGTCGAGACGACCTTCACCGGTAAGGCAAAGGTCACAATCCCGGAGACGCTCATGAAAGTTAACCGCATTGAGTACGGTATCGATGCCGGACTCGATGGACGCACCGGCAAAAGCAACCAGGCCACCACCCAGCCCTCCGCCGGCACCCGTGCCTGCGACATGTTCAATGTCGATGCCAAGATCTCGCCGAATTATCATCGCCAGGTTCGAAAGCCCCGCGTCAAGTTCCACAACCTGCGCTGGACTCGCACCTTTTTGTGGCCCATAGATGTGGGCTGCGCCGCTTTCGCCAGTCATCGGGTTAGTAACGTCGCACGCGACGGTAACTGTAACGTTCTTGAGTGCCGGGTTTCGATGTGACACGTCGATTCGGGCGATCGTGCCCAGCATTTCGCCATTGATTGGCTTTTCAATTTGCCTGTCTTTGCTATCGAAAAACCGCACGCCCAACGCCTGTGCCATGCCGCATCCACCGTCGTTGGTGGCACTCCCGCCAACTCCCACAACGATTTTGGCCGGCTTGTGTGAGATCGCATTCAATATCAATTCGCCCACGCCGAAACTGGTCGTTTTCATGACGTCTCGTTGATCTGTAGGAATTAGCGGTAAGCCAATCGCCATCGCGGATTCAACAAATGCGAGCCGTTCGCCACCGAACAGGCCAAAGGACGCATTAACCTTTTCTCCAAATGGTCCGGCGACTTGTACGTCCAGTAGTTGACCACCAACTGACTCCAGCAGTGCAGCAAGCGTGCCTTCGCCGCCATCGCCGACAGGGCAGCAGTCGATGACCGCATCTGGCCATACCTCGCGGATTCCATCTGCTATCGCGCTGGCTGCGTCGATAGCACTTAGCGATTCCTTGAAACTGTCAGGTGCACAGATGATCTTCACGGTGCGAGTGTACTCTTATCAGTGTATCGTCTGGTGATTCGGCGCTATGTGCACGCCTGATTTCAGCGCGATATCCGTGTCACAATATCACCCTTCAATTTTGAGGAGAGAAGCTGTATGGCTGGTCTATTGCCAGATGTTGATCCGGATGGATTGCTTGAGTATTCGGTCGTCTACACTGATCGTGCGGTCAATCATATGTCAGGCACATTTCAGTCAGTGATGAAAGATATATCGGCTACGCTGAAGCAGGTTTACAACGCCGACGCAGCTGTAATCGTGCCCGGCAGTGGTACTTTCGGTATGGAAGCGGTGGCCCGCCAATTCGCAAACGATGAACATTGCCTGATCATTCGCAACGGCTGGTTCAGTTTTCGCTGGACCCAGATTCTTGAAATGGGAAATATTGCGAAGAGCACGACTGTAATGAAGGCACGCAAGGTGGGTGAGGGGTCACAGGATCCATTTGCGCCGGCGCCCATTGAAGAAGTCGTCGCAACCATAAACAGCGAAAAGCCCGCTGTCGTTTTTGCACCGCACGTCGAGACTTCATCCGGGATGTTGTTGCCCGAGGATTATCTGCAGGCAATAGCTGACGCAGTGCATGCTTATGGCGGCCTGTTTGTTGTGGATTGCATCGCCTCGGGTGCGATCTGGATCGATATGCAGGCCGTAGGCGTAGATGTTTTGATCAGCGCCCCACAGAAAGGCTGGAGTGGTTCACCCTGTTGCGCGTTCGTGATGCTCAGCGGGGCAGCTGTCAGCGCCGTTTCCACCACCAAAAGCTCAAGCTTCGCCTGTGATCTCGGCAAGTGGCATGAAATCATGCAAGCCTATGAAAACGGCGGCCATGCCTATCATGCGACGATGCCGACAGATGCGTTGGCCGTCTGCCGGGATGTGATGAAAGAAGCACAAGCCTACGGATTGGAAAAGATCAAAGCGGAGCAGCAGGAACTGGGCGATCGTGTCCGGGCACTGCTGGCTGACAAAGGTATTAACAGTGTCGCGGCGCCCGGCTTCGAGGCACCGGGCGTGGTGGTTTGTTATACCGACGATCCGGGTTTCAAAACAGGCAGCAAATTTGCTGAGCAAGGATTGCAGATTGCCGCTGGCGTGCCGTTACAATGTGATGAGCCGGATGATTTTCAGACATTCAGGCTTGGCCTCTTTGGCCTGGACAAACTGCACAACATAGACAGAACTGTAGCGACACTGGACGAAGCACTGAATAAGATTCTGTAGGTAACAGGGCTCAAAAAAACAAAAATAATTCAGGAGCGAGCATTGGCGGGTCAGTCTACGATAATGGACCTTTTGCAGTTTGGAGACGATGACGGCGTCGCATTGTCCGGCTTTGATCGGCCCGCACTTCGGTATAGCGAACTTCGCGCCCAGGTTACGCGCACAGTCGCTGAGCTCAATGAACTTGGCATCGGTCGCAATGACCGTGTAGCGATTGTTCTGTCTAACGGTCCGGAAATGGCAACGGCATTCATTTCCATTGCCAGCGGCGCGACTACGGCACCGTTGAATCCTGCCTACAAAAAAGATGAGTTTGATTTTTACCTGTCCGATCTAAACGCGAAAGCGTTACTGGTCGAGGCGGGAAGTGAGTCGTCAGCTATAGAGGCGGCGCTGGGACGCGGTATCCAGGTACTCGATTTGTGTGTGGCGGAAAATGCGCCAGCCGGCAAATTCTCATTGCAACCCAGGGTGTCGAATAACGAAAAACCCGCAGCCAGCGGCGGCCTCGCACAAACCGAGGATATTGCGCTGGTCCTGCACACCTCCGGCACGACATCACGGCCGAAAATCGTTCCGCTCACGCACGCAAATATCTGTACATCGGCGCGCAATATTCAAAATACCTTACAACTCGACGCCAACGACATATGCCTGAACGTCATGCCTCTGTTTCACATACACGGACTGATGGCGGCAGTACTGGCTACTCTTGCAACGGGGGGTACGGTTTTTGCGGCCCCTGGTTTCGATGCATTGCGGTTTTTTGCGTGGCTCGATAAGGCGAAACCGACCTGGTATACGGCGGTCCCGACAATGCACCAGGCGATACTTAGCCGCGCCGGGCGAAATCAGGCCAGCATTGATCAGGCGCGTCTGCGATTTATCCGCTCCTCATCTTCGTCGTTACCAGCACAGGTGCTTGTAGAGCTTGAGGAAACATTTGGCGTTCCGGTCGTCGAAGCATACGCAATGACTGAGGCTTCACATCAAATGACCTGCAATCAGCTTCCACCCGGACAGCGCTTGCCCGGCACGGTTGGCTGTGCCGCGGGACCAGAAGTCCGCATCATGGATGAGTCAGGCCCGGCACTGCTTGGTAAAGGGGAGACGGGAGAGATCGTTATACGCGGTGACAATGTTACGGCCGGTTATGAAAATAATCCCAGGGCGAATGCAGAGTGCTTCGTAGACGGCTGGTTCAGAACCGGTGATCAGGGCATCCTGGATGACGATGGCTACCTGACTATCACCGGGCGGCTAAAAGAGATTATCAACCGGGGTGGCGAGAAAATATCGCCGCGTGAAATCGATGATGTATTGATGGACCACGAAGCTGTGCAACAGGTCGTGACATTTGCGATGCCCCATAAGTCACTGGGTGAAGAAGTTGCGGCTGCGGTAGTGCTTTTTGAAGGGTGTGATACAGACGAAAAAAGTATCCGGTCATTCGCCGCGGAGCGACTGGCGTCTTTTAAAGTGCCGCGCAAGATTCTGTTCCTTGATGAAATACCGAAAGGCGCAACCGGCAAGTTGCAACGAATCGGTCTTGCCGAAAAACTGGGAGTCGGTTGATGCGTATCTGTATCTACGGAGCGGGTGCGATCGGCGGCTGGCTGGGCGTTCAGCTTTCACTCGCAGGCGAAGATGTCACACTGATTGCTCGTGGACCGCATCTGGAAGCGATGCAGAAAAACGGCTTAAAGCTGTTGATTGACGGCGAGGAACGGATCGCGCACCCGCGATGCGTTGCAGATCCGGTTGAAGCGGGCAAACAGGACTATGTGATTGTGACATTGAAGGCGCATTCGTTTCACGGCGTCGTCGATCAGATGCAGCCACTTATGGATGACAATACGGCGGTCGTCACAGGCGTAAACGGAATTCCATGGTGGTATTTTTATAAGCTCGAGGGCGAGTACGAGAATCATAAACTTGAGACTATAGATCCTGGCGGCAGGGCATGGGACTCGATAGGACCACAGCGTGCGATTGGCTGTGTCGTATATCCGGCAGCGGAAATTACTCAGCCGGGAGTCATTCGGCACATCGAGGGCGATAGATTTATCCTGGGAGAGCCGGATGGACAGGCATCAGATCGATCGAAGATCCTGTGCGATACCTTGCAGAAGGCAGGCTTTACATCGCGGGTCCGCAAAAATATTCGAGACGATATCTGGGTGAAGCTGTGGGGCAACTTGTGCTTTAACCCAATAAGCGCATTGACTCATGCCACCCTGGATCTTGTGGCTGGCGAGCCGGGAACCGGTGAAGTTTGCAGGTTGATGATGTTGGAGGCACAGGCGATCGGTGAAAAACTTGGCGCGAATTTTCGCGTGGATGTGGAGCGGCGCCTCGCTGGTGGGGCGGCAGTTGGGGCACACAAAACATCGATGCTGCAAGACCTCGAACTTGGCAGGCCGATGGAAATCGATGCTCTGGTAACCGTAATCCAGGAATTGGGGCGCCTCGTAGGTATCCCTACGCCGACGACTGACGTTGTCCTGGCCCTTATCCAGCAACGTGCACGTGTTGCCGGCACCTATTAAAGCGCGCAGGGAATATAAAAGTAGTAATGAGTGAAGATTCCACAAATGTGGCAGCTGATAAGGGCTTCGAGGATCTCGAATTACCCTCAATGAGGCCAGGCAGCCTGGTTCGAAAATTCGGCCCGGGCCTGATGCTGATGATGACTGGCATTGGTACGAGTCATCTCGTCACGGCGCCGGTCGCCGGAGGACGTTTCGGTTATGCGTTACTGTGGTGCCTGCCAATCGCCTATATTTTCAAATACTACGGTTTCGAGATGGCGATTCGCTTTACGCACGCCACGGGCCGCAGCATTCTCGATGCCTATGCGACAGCCTGGAAGAAACTGCCGGTCTGGTATGTGCTGATTACGACTGTTATTCAGTCAGCTGTCGGGCAGGCAGGCCGGCTCATTGCAGCAGCTGCAGTTGTGTTCTATTTTTTTCGCCTGTACATCGGATTGGATATTCCGGGCGTCGATGACGACAGGGAACTGGCGGTTTATGCGTTCATCCTGGGTATTCTGTCGGTCGCGATTATTCTCCGTGGAAGATACGCCGTTGTTGAACTGGTAACCAAGATTGCTGCAGGCATCCTTATTGTCTGTACGTTTGCGGTGTACTTTGTCCAGCCGGCGCCAGTTAGCGGGTTCGTGCATTTCTTTAAACTCGACATGCCCGAAGGGTCGTGGCTTATCATTGCGTCTTTCCTGGGATTATTACCAACCGGCATAGATGTGTCGCTACAGGCATCGGAGTGGGGCAAGGCGAAAAGAGTCGGCATGGGGCGCTTGCGAGGAAGAATGGAGCGAGCGGGTCTCGCCAGTACATTCGATACATTCTCGAGCAGTAAAGAGGACCTTACCATCGACCAAAATCGCCTGCCGGCGCACGCCCGGGAATACTGTCGGCGCTGGTTCAAAATTGGCTTGCTGGATTTTCGTTTCGGTCACGTAATCTCGTTTATTCTTGCCGCGATATTTGTGCTACTTGCTGCTGTCTGGCTGTATCCGAGCGAGGTACGCGGCAATGCAGTGATGGGCGATATCGCCAGAATATTTACAGAAAGCGTCGGCCCGCACCTGATGGTCATTTTCCTTGCTGGTGCACTGGCAGCAACATTTTCCACGGCTTTTAATTACTTTGATGGCTGGCCACGAGTCGTCGGCGCGTGCTGCAGAAACCTGTTCAGAAGCACCGCGTCACTACCCAGGACCAGCCGTGAAGAACTAAGCGTCGAGCAACGCCGGACCTGGTATTCCGAATACAACATCTACAGGGCGAGCATGTTTTTTTCGCTGATCACCTCGGTTGCGATCATTGCAGGACTGCCGCGGCCCGTCTACCTGGTCCTGGTTGCGTCAGCACTGGCATTCTTCGTTGCACCCGTTATATATTTCCTCAATCTTTATTATTGCCTGACCGTTATTAATAGAGACGACAAGACTTTCTATCCGTCAGGATTTGCAATCTGGTTTAGCTGGCTAAGCCTCGCCGTATTCACCGGTCTGTCGGTCATCCTGATATTGCAGAGAGTCTTCGGAATATCGCTGATGTAGTGACCTGGGATTGTCCAGGCAACTATTTTCTGCTTCACATTCTCGATAAAGGCGCTACGATCTATGCTTTCGGACGAACAACAACACACTAATATGGACGATAGACAATGACACAAGAAAAACAGTTGACCCGGGTCGAACTGAAGGCGCCGTACCTGATTTTTCTGGGGGCTGAGCCGGAAGAAAAACACGCCAAAACCGGTGCTGGTATTGCTCACTGGCGGCGCAACCTTTGTGTCGGCCAACTGCGTCTGCCCGGATGCGGCGTGGATCTTGACTTGCCCGATATGACGCCGGCAGAAGCAGCCGCAGCGGGTGCGAAGTCCTTTGTCTGGGGGGTTGCAGGATTTGGTGGAATTATTCCGCCGGAGTGGACCAGCAACCTTTTCGACGCAGTGGATGCCGGTCTGGATATTGTTGCAGGAACGCATTCGTCGCTACAGGACGTGCCAGGACTTGCGGAGGCTGCGGAGCGCGCCGGCGTTTCGCTTATTGATGTGCGCAACCCGCCTGCCAATCTACCTGTCGGCAGCGGTATTAAACGCGGCGGCAGGAGGCTGCTGACCGTGGGTACAGAGTGCGCTGTTGGTAAGAAATACACAGCACTGGCCATTGCAAAAGAAATGACTGATCGTGGTCTTAATGCGGATTTCAGGGCAACCGGCCAGACGGGCATCATGATTGTTGGCAGCGGCATACCAATCGATGCGGTTGTATCTGATTTTATTTCCGGCGCGGCCGAAAGCCTGTCGCCGGATAATGATGCTGATCATTGGGATATCATCGAGGGACAAGGGTCGTTGTTCCACCCGGCATATGCTGCGGTGACGCTTGGCCTGATGCATGGCTCGCAAGCGGATGTTTTCATTGTCTGTCACGATGTTGCTCGTGACGTCATTGATGGCTATCCGGATTATCCATTGCCTGATTTCCAGACGCTTATCGCGCAAACGATAGAGGTCGGAAAATTAACGAACGCAAATATTTGCTGTGCCGGGTTCAGTGTCAATACCTCAAGCCTGAGTGACGCTGAGCGCAACGAATATCTCCGCAAAACGACGGAGGAAACGGGATTGCCTTGTGTCGATGCCGTAGCAACTGGTGTGGGTCCCATAGTGGATCATCTTGTGAAAACATTTAAATAGCGGGAGTTAATAGTTCATGTACAAAGTTTCTGTCCAGTCGCATAGCTGGAAGCTAAAAAAGCCGTTCAAAATTTCACGTGGCGTGCAGTACGACGCGGAAGTTATCTGGTGCGAAATATCGGATGGCGATCATGTAGGCCGCGGCGAGGCTGCCGGTGTTACTTATGGCGCCGAATCCCTGGATTCCATCACCGCTGAGGTCAACGCAATCGCAGGACAAATAGCCGACGGCATTACACGTGCACAATTGCAGGAGCTTATGCCGGCAGGCGGTGCTCGCAATGCCGTCGATTGCGCGTTATGGGATCTGGAAGCCAAAAGATCGGGCAAGTCTGTATGGGAAATGATCGGCTGGCAACCGCAACCGGTAACGACAGTTTATACCGTGGGTATAGATGACCCGGAGAATATGCAACAAGATGCCGCTGCTCATAACGACTACCCATTTCTCAAAGTTAAAGTCGGTATAGGCGACCCTATTGAACAGATCACGGCGATTCGCAATGGTGCACCAAATTCATCAATCGTAATCGATGCCAATCAGGGCTGGGTGGTTGCTGACCTGGAACGTTACAGCGAAGGTTTGAAAGCATTGGGCGTAACAATGATAGAGCAACCTATGTCAGTAGCGGATGACGAAGCGCTTAGAACATATGACTCTCTGTTACCACTTTGTGCAGATGAGTCCTGTTCGACAACGGCCGATCTTGAGCGACTTTCAGGATTGTATTCGATGGTCAACATCAAGCTCGACAAGACCGGCGGTCTGACTGAGGCGCTTGCTTTGGTGGCGCAGGCCGAGGACATGGGATTTGATCTGATGGTCGGCAACATGCTTGGCTCGTCGCTTGGGATGGCCCCGGCTTTCGTCATCGCACAACGATGCAAAGTTGTCGATATTGATGGTCCGCTGTTACAAAAGGAAGATTGCGACCACGCGATGCATTACGAGCACGGAGAAGTTTCTGTTTTCGATCCCAAACTTTGGGGCTAGCATATAGATGAGCAGTCAGGGGATGCGATCATGAACGGCAACTGGTTTCAGCGCTATTTACTGCCGGGTTTCATTTTTCAATCCGCGGTAATTGCCGGCGCCTACGGATCTGGCAGGGAGCTATCGCAGTTCTTTCTTGGTCATGGTCCGATGGGCGGCCTTCTCGGCATGGCAGTCACCACTGTCATATTCAGCATTGTCCTTGCGGTTTCATTCGAGTTTTCGCGTCGCTTTCAACTTTACGACTACCGGAGTTTTTTTCAGAGGCTTCTCGGCCGCGCATGGCCGCTATATGAAATTCTTTACGTTCTGCAGATGATTCTTGTTATTTCCGTCGTTGGTGCGGCAGCCGGCGATATCGTCAGGGATACGTTCGGCATACCGGCGTTTGCGGGAATAACCGGCATCATGGCCATGATCGCAGCACTGGTGTTTTACGGCACGCCGGCCGTTGAACGATTCCTGGCTGTCTGGTCTATCGTGCTGTTCGCAACCTATATCGCTTTTCTCGGTTGGAACCTTATTCAGAACGGCGACGTGATTGCTGCGAATCTGCGCTCGATGCCGGTTAACGAAGGCTGGGCCAGAAGTGGACTGGCCTACTCGGGATACAACATGGCGATTATTCCTGCGATTCTTTTTTGTGTGCGGCATTTGCAGAAAAGAAGCGACGCAATCGCGGCGGGTATCATCGGTGGGCCAATCACCATGTTGCCGGCGATGCTTTTCTTTGTTGCGATGATCGGCCAGTACGACGCCATTGTCGCAGCAGGTGATGACGGCATGCTGCCGGTAACGATTCTCTTGAATGCTCTGCAAGGAGCGGGGTTTTTCATTTACCTGTTTCCAATAGTGCTGTTCGGGACCTTTGTCGAAACCGGGGCGGCGATGATTCACGGTGTGAACGAGCGTCTTGACCACACTTTTAGTGAAAAAGGCGTCGACATGCCACGTTGGGTGCGGCCGACAGTTGCGATAGCTATCCTGATTACTGCAGTCCTGGTAGCCGACGCTATAGGATTAACGGCTCTGGTCGCACGCGGCTATGGAACGATTACCTGGGGCTTCCTGCTGGTATTCGTATTACCGCTATTGACCTACGGGGTGTGGCTGCTCCGGCGCGAGGAACCCTGAAACCGGGGTTGAACCGGCGTTTCGATATTTATTCGGATTTGGGCAATCGCCCGCTGGGCGGGCTCCTACAATTCTAATTAGTTATGTAGG
>CAYOHF010000045.1:0-24305 GCA_964403695.1 uncultured Woeseiaceae bacterium
GCGGCAAGATGCCGCTCCTACGACTTCGTAGGAGCGGCATCTTGCCGCGATTGCGGTTGGCCATCAGCGTACTAATCGCGAATCTTTGTATTCCACAACGTCGCCGCCAGCAACATCGACAGCACTGACGACCCTATCCAGAAAGAAATCGCGATATCAAAATCATAACTACGCACACCATCGACAACAGTCACCCCCTGGCTGATCAGCGCGGCACTGATATTTTCTTGTGTCGCCGCTGCCAGATAACTGAACGCACCAACAAATCCCATCGCGGCACCAGTTGCACCGCGAGGTGCGATATCCACGCCGAAGAGCCCGCCGATTGAGGCTATCAGACCGCTCAATGCAGCACCGTAAAACGTAAAAGCGATCGCTAATACGATCGTGTTATTCGGTCCGTAGAAAATAGCCACCAGTGCCAGCACCTCAATAATGGCGAAAATCAGGTTGGCTGGTGGCCGGCGTGCATCGAAAACTTTATCCGACAGGTAGCCGTATGCGATCGAACCGGCGATGCCAGCTAGCGTATTAATACTTAGAAACAGACCTGCTTCAACGAGGGTGTAACCACGAATTTCCTGCAGGTAAAGCACACCCCAGCTATTGATCGCATAACGGGTGATATACATCAGGCCGCTCGCAACGGCGACTATCCACATCGCGCGAATGCCGAAAACCAGCTTCTGTGTTTGCCAGGTATTGGTTTGCTTTTTCTCTTCTGTCGGTTCCCCCATCCACTCGTTGACTGTCGGCAAGCCGATGGTCGGCGGCGCATTCCGCAGGAACGAATAGACCCACGCAGCAACAGCGATGCAAAGAATGCCGGGCGTGATGAAGCCGTATCGCCAGCCCATCGACGAGACAATCGCCGCGATTATAAAGAAAGTGATGCCCTCACCGATCGAGTGCGAAGCGCTCCAGATACCGTAGCGCCGACCACGCTCGTGGATACTGAACCAGTTAGTGAGCGAAATAATCGCCGCCGGAGCAGCCATTCCCTGGAACCAGCCATTGAGCGCCCACAATACAATCGCCACCCAGATCAGTGTTGTCCCACCCATAAACAGATTTATGACTGCAGAGATAAAAATACTGATAGAGAAAAACAATCGCGGCTTGAAATGATCGGACAGGAAGCCATTGAAGAACTTGCCGAATGCATAGCCATAGAAAAGTGCAGCACCAATCATGCCGAGTTCTTCGACGTTGAAAATGCCGCCGTCAATCAACGGTTTTTTGACGATCGACAGGCCCAGTCGGCAGGTGTAAATGAAGCCGTAGCCGAGCGTTATCGCGAGCATGACGCGCAGTCGGTGTTTGCGAAAAAGAGAATCAACGTCCGTCGGTGACGAACCGGACTGCGCTATTGCCATCTTGTGTCCCTACACCCGACCAGCGAACAGCTTGCCAGATCACAGTCTGACAGGCCAATTTGACAATAATCGCCGATCTGACAGATCGACTGTCAACCGATACAGGATTTTCCCGTTAGAACGGTAACAGCCACCGAAAAAATGAAGCTAACGGAGTAGAGACATGAAAACAGGGAATGTTTGCAGCATGGCACGAACCGGTTTGTTGGTCGCGGGATTGGTGATTTTCAGCAATACCGTACTGGCAGATCAGGGTGATCGCATCGAGGACCGCCTGGACGGGCGCGGAGATGGTATTGATACGCGGCTCGACAACCGGGGTGATCGAATCGATGATCGTCTGGACAATCGCGGCGATCGAATTGACACACGACTCGATAATAAAGGCGATCGCATCAATGACCGACTGGACAATCGCTCGGATCGAGCTGCCGACGCCGGCAGGGATGGTCAAGCGAAACGCCTGGATCAAAAAGGCAATCGCGTGGACCGGCGCCTGGATAACAAAGGTAATCGGGTTGACCGCCGTTTGGACAACAAGGGTGATCGCGCTAATCGGCGTCTGGATAACAAGGGCGACCGGGCGAATCGAAGACTTGATAATAAGGGTCAACGTATTAATCAACGTCAGGACAATCGCCAGGGCAGTCGCAATCGTCGCCAGAATCGGCGCGGCTAAATATTGGTGTAAAACCGGGCCCCGCCATTTTGGTGGCGGGGCCACTGCTGTCCCACAAACCAGGACCCTAAATCCTGAGTCGCTTTGGTGGACTTAGATCCCGCTTACTTTAGTTAAGTAAAGACGTGACATAGGGCTTTATTCTATTCGCTGTTGCCAGACCGAGCATTCGCGGCTGAAGCCGCTCCCACGATCCTGCCAAGAGTAATGTGGGAGCGGCTTCAGCCGCGAATTCCTAATATCACGATCAGTTTTGAGTTTGTGGGACAGCAGTGTGGCGTGCCACTTTTAATTCTGTTCGCTGCTCGCCTCCGTCGTGACTATTTCTATCACCTTGGCTACGCCCCGATCACGTGGATCTGCAGCTGGCCGCAACTCACCCTGATCTTTCCAGATGACCTGCACGTCACCAAATTCAAAGCCGTGTGGTTCAACACGGTATCCACGATCACCCAATGCAGATATCGTTTCTTCAGGCAATGGACTGGCTACACTCATCGTTATGAGATCGGGCGGCAACAGCTGATGATGAAAACGCGTCGCGCCCACCGCCTCTAATGGCAACATGCCAAAATCCAGGATATTTATGATCGTCTGAAATACGGATGTAAAAATCGTCGATCCACCTGGCGTGCCGACAACCAGCACAACCTCGTCGTCTTTTAAGAGGATTGTCGGCGACATTGATGATAGTGGCCTCTTGCCTGGTTGAATTTCGTTGGCCGTATTGCCTACAACACCGAAGACGTTTGGCACACCCGGCTTGGCACTGAAATCATCCATTTCATTGTTGAGTAGAAACCCTGCGCCCTCGACAACGACGCCGCTACCGAAGTCCCAGTTGATCGTGTAAGTATTCGATACTGCATTGCCCCATTGATCCATAATCGAGTAGTGCGTTGTATCAGGTGACTCAAGGCCAGGTTGCACACCTTCCAGTGTTGAAATATTTTTCGGATCAACTTCCTGCGCGCGGCGCGCAATGTAGTCTTCTGCCAGTAGCGCATCCATGTCCATTTCAACGAAATCCGGGTCACCCATGTACTCGGCGCGATCCGCAAAGACCCGTTTCTCCATTTCCGCGACGAGATGAATATATTGCGGCGAGTTGTGCGTTACATTCGCAAAATAATGGTTGAGGTAATCTTTCATCTTAAGGAGCTGGACTACTGCAAAGCCGCCGGAACTAGGCGGCGGAGCCGAGATAATTTCGTAGTCGCGCCATGATGAGCGTAGCGGCTCGCGCCATACCGCCGTATACGCTGCGAGATCTTCCAGCGTAATCAGACCGTTACTGCGAGCCATTTGAGCGACGAGCAACTTGGCAGTTTCTCCGTGATAGAAGTCGTCGGCGCCATGTTCGGCTATGCGCTCGAGCGCTGTGGCAAGTTCAGGTTGGCGAAAAAGCTTGTCTGAATCGATATCGCCAAAATAGTCCCTGAAATTGGTGCGATCGCCAAACCAGTCATATATAGCGTGCACAGCATCGACCAGGATCGGTGCCGGATAGAAACCCTCTGCAGCCAGTTTCGCCGCCGGTTGTACGAGATCCCGCCATGGCAGCTTGCCGTAGCGCTGGTGCGCCGCCCACATTCCGGCAACCGTGCCGGGTACGGCGGCGGCCTGACCGCCAATCAGCGTGGCCTGGTCAATCACGTCACCGTTTTCATCCAGGTACATATCCCGATACGCGGCATACGGCGCTTTTTCCCGGTAGTCGAGGAACATTGACTCACCACCAAAATGGATCAACATAAAGCCGCCTCCGCCAATATTGCCGGCGTCAAAAAAAGTGACGGCGAGGGCAAAGCCGGTCGCAACAGCTGCATCCACAGCGTTGCCACCGCGCTGCAGAACGTCTTCTGCAATCTGCGCGGCGTAGGGATCGGGAATAGCAATTGCCGCCCGGGCGATTGTTGTCCCGGCATCGCTGCTACTTGCTGCGGATGGTGCATCCGTTGCGGCGCCACAGGCGCAAAGTGCCAACAGGGAAAGAGCGACAACGGAGTTTCGGTAAAGCGGATTCAAATTGGGCATTTTCAAAAGATGAACTCTGATTATATTTCGTTTAGCAGGTTATTGGAGTGAACGATACCAGTCGACGCCATCGCTATCGCGTTCTACGCTGATACGATTCTCGTTCAGTAAATAGTTGAGGTGGGCAAGAGATTCTCCCGTCGCCATGATCAGGTTATTTTCGTTTATCTTGCTCTTGAACAGCGCCGGAAACACATCGACAGAGCGTTTCGGTTCGTTGCAAGTCACTGCCAGTTTGTCGAGGCAATCACGATGCTCCGCAATTAAAGCATCAAGACGTTGATGCGCACCACGAAACGGTTTTCCGTGTGCTGGCAATACAAGTACATCTCCCGGAATCCTGCTTTTTAGTATCTCCAGTGATTCCAACCAGTCGGCCAGCGGATCAGCAAGCGGCTCAGTCGGATAAACACTTACGTTTGAAGAGATAGTCGGCAAAAGCTGGTCGCCCGATATCAAGGTATTAATTTGTGCACTGTAAAGGCACGCATGTTCCGGCGAATGCCCGCGGCCAATGATTACTTCCCATTCGTGTGGGCCGATTTGAATTTTGTCTGCATCTTTGATGCGGTGATGTGACTCCGGAATATGCGAGACATACTTGCCGAACATGCCAAACATCTTGTGGTAGTAGTCCATCTGTTCCGGCTGGAAGCCTGCGGCAGTATAGAATCGGTTACCGTCTTGTGGCGTCGTACGCCCGGTATCAGACACGAGGATACGACAGAGGAGATATTCTTCGCGGGACATCCATAGCGGCGCATTGAATTGATCGCTGAGCCAGCCGGCGCAGCCGACATGGTCCGGGTGCATATGAGTGACGATGATCCGGCGAGGGGGTCGACCTCCCATCGCGTCCTGGAACGTGTTGTTCCAGACTTTTTTCGACTCGTCTACGCAGACACCGGTATCGACAATTGTCCAGCTATCGCCATCTTCCAGTAGCCACAAATTAATGTGACTCAGTGAAAATGGCAGCGGCATGCGCAACCAGGTAATGCCAGCTGCAACCGGCATGGTTTTCCCGATATCAGGCCTTTCAGGAAATTCGTAACTTATCGTCTCAGTCGCTGATGAATCATGCATTGCTGCATCTTCCCACGACCTGAGTGCGATTGCTGCTATCTGGCTAAATTTGGAGCGGCTGGAAAGTCGCAGCGAAGCTGGCCCCGGGCATTACGCTGCTTTTTCTGTGATATTCACGTGTGCCTTAAGTTTTGTTTCAATCCTGGCGCGTGCATCCCGTGCTGCGGCTTCCTTGACCGGCCCATAGCCGCGAATTTCGAGGTACTCATTGACGATGTCTGTGGCGAATTCAACGTTGACGGCGGTTAGTCTCTGCAATAACAGGTCAACATTGGATTCGAATTCGCCAATTAAGGCACGTTCCATTTTTCGCTCAGCGGTCATGCCAAACAGGTCAAACCTTGAGCCGCGCAGCTTGCGCATTTTCGCCAGTACTCGAAATACGGGAATCAGCCATGCACCGAATTCACGCTTTCGGGGGCGCCCTCTCGCATCAAGGTCGCCACCGAGGATCGGTGGTGCCAGGTTAAAATGTAATTTTGCCTGTGTACCATAATCTTTTTTGATCTTGTCGAGGAAGCCGGTGTCCGTATACAGCCTGGCGACTTCGTACTCATCCTTGTAAGCAAGTGTCTTGAAATAACTTCGGGCAACTGCCTTGGTAAATTTCGCTTTGGCGCCGGGAATGATGGCTTCTTCCGCCGTTCGCACTTTGTTCACTAGCGCCAGGTATCGTTCAGACAATCGCTCGTCCTGATAGTCGCAAAGAAATTCTGCTCGTCGCTGGATAATGTCATCGGTTGTTTCGATAGGGGATAAATCGGTTTGCGGCTGCTCTGTATGCGCTTCAATAAACGTCGGGTCAGCTGCGGCAATACGCCCCCAGTTGAACGCATCAATATTTTGCTCTACAGCAACAGCATTCAAGTCTATGGCCCGCAAAATCGCCTCAAGTGACACAGGCACCAGTCCTGTCTGCCATGCGTAGCCAAGCAACAGCACATTGGCATAAATCGTATTACCAAGCAGCGCTTCGGCGAGTTGGTTAGCGGCAACGGTGGACAGGTTATCGGCGCCGGTTATGGCTTCGATAGCGCCAACTCGTTCGCTGGCTCTAAGATTGGCGTCGCGAAACCGTACGAAGTCTGCCGTCGACATTTCCGTGGTGTTCAAAACTGCACGTGTATGTCCCGATCGATAAGTGCTGGAAGCTTTCGGCGAGGAGCTGACGACGAGATCACAGCCAATCAGGGCATCTGCCTGTTGTGTATCGATCCTGACCTGGTTGAGTTCCGCTGGATTGCGTGCGAAGCGTATGTAACTCAGGACCGGGCCGAACTTCTGTGCGAAGCCCATAAAATCGAGCACGCTGGCACCTTTGCCCTCAAGGTGTGCTGCCATCGTGATGAGCGCGCCAACCGTGACCACACCGGTACCACCGACGCCGGTTACCAACAGGTCGTAGCTTTGCTCAAGTGATGGCAATTGCGGCGCAGTCAGGCCGGCAAGCTTTTGCTGCGGAAATGCTTTTGATGCGAGGTCCGCGTTACGCAATCTTTTGCCACCTTTTACCGTGACGAAACTCGGGCAGAACCCATTAACGCAGGAGAAATCCTTATTGCAACTGTTCTGATCAATCTGACGTTTTCTGCCAAACGGCGTTTCTTTGGGAATTACTGACAAACAATTAGATTCCACCGAGCAATCGCCACAACCTTCGCAGACAAGATCGTTTATCACTACAATTTTGTCCGGATCGCTAAGCAGGCCGCGCTTCCTGCGCCGGCGTTTTTCAGTTGCGCAAGTCTGCGCATAGATCAAAATCGTAACACCGGGAATTTCCCGTAATTCGCGCTGCACAGTATCGAGGTCACGCCGGTGTGAAAGTGTCGTTCCGTGCGGGAAGTCGCCAAGTCTGAATGTCTCTGGTTCGTCAGAAACGACTGCAATACGTTCGATTCCTTCCGCGCGAACAGAGTGTGCAATTTTCTCAACAGTAATTGGTCCGTCAACGGGCTGGCCACCGGTCATGGCAACGGCATCATTGAAGAGAATCTTGTAGGTGATATTGGTCCCGGCGGCGTATGCCTGGCGGATAGCCAGCGAGCCGGAATGATAGTACGTACCGTCACCCAGGTTTTGAAATATATGTTTGCCGCCGTTGAACAGCGAGCGCGTTACCCAGTTGATGCCTTCGCCGCCCATCTGGATAAGACCGTCTGTATCTCGGTTCATCCAGTTGGCCATGAAATGGCAGCCTATTCCGGCAAGTGCTTTTGACCCTTCCGGCAGACGGGTTGATGTGTTGTGCGGGCAGCCGGAGCAGAAATAGGGCGTGCGTGACGCGCCGCCGATTTCGATAGCCTTTGCATCGCTGTTTCGCAGGCTGTCTGCCCGGCTGGTCAGGTTCAGCCCCATGACAGTGGCATCGAGGCGGCGCGCAACGATACCCGCGAGCTGAATGGGTGACAGCTCGCCGGTCCATGGCACCAGCGTGTCACCGTGCTCGTCTTCCTTGCCGACCATGCGTTTTGGTTTGCGGCCGGGATAGTCGTAAAAGTATTCCTTGAACTGGCTTTCAATGAGACCGCGTTTTTCTTCCACGACA
This sequence comes from uncultured Woeseiaceae bacterium, assembly GCA_964403695.1. Lineage (GTDB taxonomy): Bacteria > Pseudomonadota > Gammaproteobacteria > Steroidobacterales > Woeseiaceae > SZUA-117. The sequence goes on from CAYOHF010000045.1 coordinate 7,727, forward strand.
AGCACTTCATGTTTGTGCCGAACAAAATCGAGTGCCGCGTCATGAGCCAGTGGCCAGACCATGCCAACCTTGTATACATCAAGGCCAATTTTTCGTGCTTCTTTTTTGTCGATGCCGAGAAGACGCAGTGCTTCCATCAGGTCCAGGTGGCCCTTACCGGTCGTGACGATTCCGTAACGCGCATCGGGCGTATCAAATATCTTGCGATCGATCGGATTGGCAGCTGCAAAAGCGAGCGTTGCAGCTTTCTTGTACTCCATCCGTTCCTCGATCTGTGGTCCAGGGAAATCCGGCCAGCGTATGTGCAGCCCATCGGGCGGCGACTCGAAATTCGGCGGTATTACGAAGTTGGGGTAGGGCGGCAGTTCGATCGTCATCGCGGATTCGACGGTCTCCGAAATCGCTTTGAAACCAACCCACATGCCGGAGAATCGGGACAGCGCAATTCCATACAGCCCAAACTGCAGGTATTCCGCAACGCTTGCCGGGTTGAGGTTGGGCATTAGCCAGGACAGGAACGCGACATCGGATTGGTGTGACATTGATGATGAGACACAGCCGTGATCGTCACCGGCGACAACGAGTACGCCACCGTGCGGCGAGCTACCGTATGCGTTGCCGTGCTTGAGGCCGTCCCCGGCCCGGTCTACGCCGGGACCTTTGCCATACCAGATGCCGAAAACACCATCGACTTGTTTTTCGGGATCGGCTTCAACTTGCTGCGAGCCAAGTATTGCGGTTGCGGCGAGTTCCTCATTGACCGCCGGCAGGAAACGAACGTTACTTTCTTCGAGAAACCTGGCCGCTCGCCAGAGCTCCGTGTCATACGATGCCAGGGGGGACCCGCGGTAGCCACTAATGAAACCCGCCGTATTGATTCCGGCGGCCCGGTCAAGCGTGCGTTGCATTAACGGGATGCGGACCAGCGCCTGTGTGCCTGTCAGGAAAACGCGTCCGGACTCACGCCGGTAACGATCTTCAAGTTCGTAGTTATCGAGCGGATAATGAGACTGCTGCATTCTGTCCGGGCCATAGTTTGCTGATAGCCGCCTATACTGGCAGATATGCGCCGTGAGTGGATGCCAATTTATCCCGATATTGTGCCGGGATCGGGAAAATTTTCGAAAATAGGGAAAAATTTGGTAGAATTGACCGAATTCCAGACAAAAGTGAAATAAGTGATGCTGGACAGAAATGATCGTGCGATTCTCAAGGAACTGCAGCTTGATAGCCGGCAGACAATGCAACAATTGGCGGTCAAAACAGGCATGTCGAGCTCAGCGTGCTGGCGGCGCATCAGGAGCCTGGAAGAATCAGGGGTCATCGACCGCTATGCCGTCACAGTCAATCCGCGCAAAGCCGGATTTGCGCTGTCCTCAATGACTTTAGTGTCGTTGGCGCGGCACGAAGAAAACAATGTAGAAAATTTCGTCAGGGAAGTTATGCACCACCCGGAAGTCCTGGAGTGTTTTGCAACAAGTGGTGAAGCGGATTTTCACTTGCGTGTCGTCGTTGAAGATATGGACGCCTACAATAAGTTTCTTGATGATTTTATTTTTCGTTTGCCGGGCGTGTCGCAGGTTCGGTCAAATATCGTGCTGAAAGAAATCAAGATGGATACGGCGTTGCCGTTTAAGATCTGATTCGATGTGCCGATGGTTGTTGCCAGTTGAGGCATTCGCGGCCTCTTTGTTTTTGTTCTTGTCTGTACACTGCAACTAACCACAATAGTTTAGGCAGCCGCTCCCACAAGTTCTTTTCGGAATGGCAAACATTCTTGGCATTGGCACAATCTCGTGGGAGCGGCTTTAGCCGCGAATGCCTCCGCTACGCGCTAACCTTCGCCCATTCCTCATCCGTAGCCACCATCGTCAGCACATCATAAGACGCAACAATTTCCTCATTTTGATTGGTAACTTCAGTATCCCAGCGTACCTCGCCATAACCCGAATCTTCCCGTAGTGTTTTTTGCTTGCAGGTAAGCCTAACTTTCAGCGTGTCGCCAAAGTTGACCGGTTGCGCGAAGCGCAAATCGTCCAGTCCGTAGTTCGCGAGCACGGGTCCGAAATCAGGATCAACAAACAGGCCTGCCGCGAATGACACGATCAGGTAGCCGTGTGCTACACGGCCGTCGAAAAACGGGTTTTTCTTCGCCGCGTCCTCATCAGTGTGTGCATAAAAGTTGTCGCCGGTAAATTCCGCAAAGTGATCGATGTCATCGAGCGTTACCTTGCGGCTGTCAGTATGTAACGTATCGCCGAGTTCAAGTTGTTCGAATGTTTTCCGAAACGGATGAACACCCGGATCATTTTCGGCCCCACCACGAATCCAGCGATCACTGATCGCGGCCAGCATTTGGGGAGATCCCTGCAACGCAGTACGCTGCATGTAGTGCAACACGGCGCGAACGCCACCAAGCTCCTCGCCGCCACCGGCACGACCCGGGCCGCCATGAACAAGGTGTGGCAACGGTGAACCGTGCCCGGTTGATTCCGCCGCGCAATGGCGGTTGTTAATCAGCATGCGGCCGTGCCACGCAGCAGTACCCAGTACCAGCTCACGGGCAACATTTTCATCGTTGGTGAATATCGAGCCGACCAGGCTACCTTCACCGAGCCGTGCGAGTTCTATCGCCTCGCCAAGGTTGTCATACGGAAGAACCGTGCTGACCGGTCCGAACGCCTCGACAGCGTGCACCGAAGTAGCCTGCAATGGTCGCTCACAATGCAGCAACGTTGGCATGAAAAAAGCGCCCTTTACAGCATCTGCACCTGCCACCGCGAATTCGTCCTCGTTGCCGAAGACAACTTCAGCTTCTGCCGATAGTTCAGCGACGCGCGCGCGCACCTCATCTCGCTGGCCCTGACTGGCAAGCGCACCCATATCCACGTCCTTGTTACCCGGATGACCGATACGAATTTCACCCAGTGCACTCGAGAGTGCTTTGACGAGGTCTGCGGAAACGTTTGCTGGCGCGATGATGCGGCGAATTGCAGTGCATTTCTGACCTGCCTTGCTGGTCATCTCCCGGGTAACTTCTTTTATGAACAGGTCAAATTCCGCTGTTCCAGGTACGGCATCAGGACCGAGAATAGATGCGTTCAGCGAGTCGGTTTCAGCAGTAAAGCGCACCGATTCAGAAATGACCCGCGGATGCTGCTGCAACATTTCCGCGGTATTTTTTGATCCGGTGAATGCGACGGTATCCTGACAATTCAGGTGTTCGAACAGGTCGCCGACACCGCCACAGATAAGCTGAATTGATCCTTCCGGCAGAATGCCGGATTCAACCATGCGTCTAGCCACAAGTTCCGTCAGGTATGCCGTGCTTGATGCCGGTTTTACGATACAGGGGACCCCGGCAAGGATAGCCGGTGCCAGTTTTTCCAGCATGCCCCAACAGGGAAAATTGAACGCGTTGATGTGTACAGCAGCGCCGAGTCGCGGCGTAAAAATATGCTGCCCGACAAAAGTGCCGGTCTTCGATAATGGTTCGTACGCACCGTCCAGGTAGACCATGGAATTAGGCATTTCCCGGCGGCCCTTGCTGGAGAAAACGAATAAAGTGGAGATGCCGCCATCGATGTCGATCAAGCTGTCAGCGCGTGTGGCACCGGTTGCAGTGGACAGTTCGTAAAATTCTTTTTTGTGCCCGGTCAGATATTTGGCCAGTGCCTTGAGCATATTGGCCCGCTCGTGAAACGTATATTGGCGGAGATTTGCGCCGCCAGTCCCGCGGGCGTAGGCGAGCATCGCCGCAAAATCCACGCCATGACTCGTGATAGTCGCTATCGGGCTGCTGTCAACGGCACTGATCAGTTCCTTGCCTGCATCACTGCCATCGATCCAGTTATTGCCGGCGAAATTCTGAAGTTTCATGCAACTTTCCCCATTCTCAACACGTAAACCTGGTTAACGGGCTCAGCGAAGCAAGATACACAAAACTGAGGAAATTGTAATATTTCGTGTCGCGATGTACGGTCTGGCATAAGTGCTCATTCGAAACACGTGCCGAAACATCTATGTCTGCCAAAACCGCATCTTTTGATCTGCTTGAAGAGTTTCGCTCACGCCCGACGCTACGTGCCGGCTCACTGATCATTACCGTTTTTGGTGACGCCGTTCAGCCGCGTGGAGGGTCTGTCTGGATTGGCAGCCTTATTAAGGTCCTCGCCGATTTCGGCGTCAGCGAACGACTGGTTAGAACCTCTGTCTACAGGTTGATACGCGATGACTGGCTCAACGTCGATCAGCTTGGCCGCCGCAGTTACTACAACTTGTCATCTGCAGGGGAGCGTAAATTCGAACAGGCAACCGTGCGGATTTATGGCGAGCCAAGGCAATCATGGTCGGGTGACTGGTGCCTGGTGTTGCTCGCCGGCCTCGATGGTGAGCAAAAGGAAATTGTTCGAAAAGAGTTCGGCTGGCTTGGTTTCGCACCGATATCGAGCAGTGTGCTGGCGCATCCGGCACCCGATATAACGGGACTCGAGCTAGCACTGCAACAACTCGGCATGCAGGATCAGTTGGTAGTGATGCAAGGCAGAACGTTGGGCAGGAAACAGGATGAGGCGATGCGTACTTTGGTGCACAAAACCTGGAACCTGGACGAAATCGATAATCGTTACCAGGAATTCATGCGCCAATACACGCCGGTTTTCAAGGCGCTGAAAAAGAGTCGTACGTGTGATGGTCGCGTGGCTTTCCAGATACGCACTTTGTTGATTCAGGAATATCGCAGGATTTTGCTGCGTGATCCGTTACTGCCGACCGAAATGCTTCCCGCGGGCTGGCATGGCACGGCAGCGTATCAGCTGTGTCGCGACCTTTATCAGCTTGTTCGCAAGCCAGCCGATGAGTATATGACCGGCGAACTTGAAACAGCCAATGGCCCGCTACCACCGCCGGCTGCTGAATTCTTCGACCGCTTCGGCGGTCTCGAAAACTAGCCCGGGAAAATCGCATGGATGACTCCGCTCTCGCACAACTTTGCGCGGCAAAAATGTATGCCGACGACGAGGCGTCGCAGGCGCTTGGAATTCAGATCGAAGTCACAGCGCCAGGCTGTGCGGAAGCTCGTTTGGCGGTTCGACCGGATATGCTCAACGGCCACGATGTTTGCCACGGTGGCCTAATTTTCACGCTCGCGGATACGGCGTTTGCGTTCGCCTGCAATTCGTATAACAAGGTGACGCTGGCGGCAGGTGCATCGATAGAGTTTCTGCGACCGGCGAAACGTGGCGATCAACTTTTGGCGACCGCGACTGAACGGCATCGTGGCGGACGCTCAGGAATCTACGATGTCGTGGTCACCAATCAGGATGCCGTGGAAGTCGCCATATTTCGTGGTCGGTCACACATGACCAGCAAACCGCTACTGTCATTAAATGACACATAATTACTTGAAAGTCACAAAAAAGCGTGACACATTGATTGCTTGTTGACGTTTCTGCAGGTGCGCCATGTATACACAGAGTCTGGATCAGCAGGGCAATAAGACCGAGCGCAGCGATGACGCGGAAAGCCCGGAGCAGCTGGCCGCGTTCCAGAAACGCATCGATGCCGAAGATAAAATCGAACCCAAGGACTGGATGCCGGCGGCTTACAGACGCACCCTGGTCCGCCAAATTGCCCAGCATGCTCACTCGGAAATTATTGGCATGCAGCCGGAAGGCAACTGGCTTACCCGGGCACCGACATTGCGTCGCAAGTCTATTCTGCTGGCCAAAGTTCAGGATGAAGCCGGCCACGGGCTATACCTTTACAGCGCCGCTGAGACGCTTGGTGTTTCACGTCAGCAAATGGTCGCGGATTTACTGAGCGGCAAAGCGAAGTATTCGAGCATTTTTAATTATCCGACGATTAGCTGGGCTGACATGGGTGCCATCGGTTGGCTGGTGGATGGTGCAGCCATCATGAATCAGATACCACTGTGTCGATGTTCTTACGGCCCTTATGCGCGGGCGATGGTCCGCGTCTGCAAAGAAGAGAGTTTTCATCAACGCCAGGGTTACGAAATCATGCTCGACCTCTGTCGTGGCAGCGACGCACAAAAGGAAATGGCCCAGGATGCACTGAATCGCTGGTGGTGGCCTTCTCTCATGATGTTCGGTCCGGGAGATGCCGATTCCACGCATTCGGCGCAGTCGATGGCCTGGAAAATAAAACGATTTTCCAACGATGAGCTGCGGCAGAAATTTGTTGATGCAACAGTTCCACAGGCCGAGTTTCTTGGTCTGAGGATGCCCGACGACGACCTCGAATTCGATGAAGACTCCGGGCACTACAAATTCGGCGAGATAAACTGGCAGGAATTCTTCAACGTGCTGGCGGGTAATGGACCCTGTAATCAGCAACGCATGCGCGTCAGGCGTGCAGCGGAGGATAACGGAGCATGGGTACGCGAAGCGGCAGCAGCATACGCGCAAAAACAAGCATCCCGCGAGGCCGCCTGAACCAATAGACACCATGCAGAATTCAAACCCACACACACACACACACACACACACAGAAAAAGAACGGCGAGCGGTCAAGAATGGCGCAAAGGCATCGTAGGAGCGGCTTCAGCCGCGATAGCTCTGATAAAAAATAAGCCAGGCCAAAGAACGAAAGAAACCGCCAAAGCACAAAAGAAACAACCAAAGAACGAAAAGGAAACACCAAATGACAAAAGACTGGCCACTATACGAAGTATTCATCCGCGCAAAATCGGGTCTAAGCCATCGGCATGCCGGTAGCGTGCATGCGTCCGATGATGAAATGGCGCTTAACCATGCGCGTGATGTTTACACACGCCGCAATGAAGGCGTCAGCATATGGGTTGTCAGGTCGAGCGAGATTGTCGCCTCGGACCCGCAGGATTCAGCGGCGTTGTTCGAGCCGGCAAAAGACAAAATCTATCGCCACCCGACTTTTTATAAAATTCCAGAAGACGTCGGGAATATGTGAGCATGGATAAAGATCAGGCACTGCTGAAATATGTATTGCGGCTCGGCGACAATGCGCTTGTCCATGGGCAACGGCTTATCGAGCTGGTTGCACACGGGCCGGAGCTGGAGGAAGAACTCGCGAACGCGAATTTTTCCCTGGATTTTCTGGGCCAGGCGCGCATGTTCTATACCTACGCGGGCGAACTCGAAGGGGCGGGACGCACTGAGGACGATTTTGCGCTGCTTCGGTCAGAGCAAGAATACGAAAACCTGTTACTGGTTGAGCAGCCGAACGGTCATTTCGGTGACACGGTTGTACGTTCAGTTCTTTTCGAGTCGTTCTACCTGCTACAGCTCGAAGTACTGACCCGTTGTGGCGATTCCGGCCTGGCCGAGATAGCCGCCAGGGCGATCAAGGAAATCCGCTACCACCTGCGCTTCAGTTCGCAATGGCTGATCAGGCTCGGTGACGGCACAGAAGAAAGCCATCTTCGCGTGCAGAATTCACTCAACGAGCTATGGAAATTCAGCGGTGAATTTTTTGCTGCCGATGACGTGGATACAATCGTGCATGAAAAATTTCAGGGTCCGGACCTTGAAGAATTGCAGCGGATCTGGCGCAAGAACATCGCCGCCATCGCAACAGAGGCCACCTTGCTGCTGCCGGAAGACCAGTGGATGGAAATATCCGGTCGCGAGGGGCGGCACTCGGAACATTTCGGCTACCTGATCGCTGAAATGCAATCCATGCAGCGCGCCATGCCGGGATTGAACTGGTAGGCACGATGACGGGACACGAGGAAATCACAGCTGACAAGGACATGGAACAACGCGTCTGGGACTGGCTCGCCGACGTTCCTGATCCGGAAATCCCGGCTCTGAGTGTGATCGACCTTGGTATTGTTCGTGGCGTAAACCTGCGTGCCGACAGCGTTGAAATAGAGGTAGCGCCGACCTATTCGGGTTGCCCGGCCACTGAATTTATAGAAAGCAGTATCATCGCGAGCCTTGAGGGTCACGGACTGCAGAACGTCTCCGTGAGCAGGGTTCTGTCCCCACCCTGGACTACAGACTGGATTACAGCTGACGGCCGCGAAAAACTGCGCGCCTATGGCATTGCTCCGCCCGCTGGCAGTGCCAGTAAAATGGCGCTCCTCGGTGACACGAAATCAATCGGCTGTCCCCGTTGCGGCACCAGCAAAACGTCGCTGGTCAGTGAGTTCGGCTCGACCGCTTGTAAAGCATCCTACAAGTGCGATGAATGTCTGGAACCCTTCGAATATTTTAAGTGTATTTAGTAATCCGACAAGGTACGTTTTATGCGTAAATTTCACTCCCTGAACGTAGCCCGGCTGGAAAACGAAACAGCAGACTCAATGCGAGTTGCATTGCAGGTGCCCGATGATATTGTCGAAGAATTCCGCTTTTTGCCAGGGCAGCACTTGCCGGTACAAACCACACTGGATGGCAAACTAGTACGTCGTACCTACAGCATTTCATCCGTGCCTGGCCAAATGCCACTCGAGATAGGGGTGCGGGTTCAACCGGGTGGAAAGTTTTCCGGCTTCGTCGCAAACGAGCTAAAAGTTGGCGATGCCCTCGAGGTCATGCCGCCATTCGGGCAGTTTCATGCGTCAGTCGACGCTGGCAATCAAAAGACCTACCTGGCGTTTGCTGCCGGCAGCGGTATTACGCCAATTTTGTCCATCGTGAGATCAACGCTGGAAAATGAATCTGACAGTCGTTTCCTGCTTTTCTACGGCAATCGCAGCCAACGTACCACAATGTTTATTGACGATTTGTACGCGCTCAAGAATCGATTTGCAGAGCGACTGCAACTTTATTTCCTGTTTAGCCAGGAGGAGCAGGAATTTCCGATTTTCAGTGGCCGGATAGATCAGGACAAAGTGGCGCAGTTGTACAAGGCATTTTGCGCCGGACTCGAGCCGGACGAGGCATTCATATGTGGACCTGACACGATGATAGAAGCGGTGCGCGTCGCGCTGTCTGATCTCGGCATGGCGAACGACAGGTTGCATGCGGAACGTTTTGGCGCAGCGAAGAAAAATGGCAACAAAAAGGCCACGCCCGCGGCCACCAGCGAACATGATTGCGCAGTAACAGTAATCATGGATGGTCACAAAAAGGCCTTCGCTATGTCAGAGAGTGACAATATTGTCGATGCTGCGGCGGCTCAGGGCATCGAGCTGCCTTTCTCCTGCAAAGGCGGCGTCTGCGCGACCTGCAGGACCCACGTGCGTGACGGGGAAGTTAGAATGGATACGAATTACGGACTAGAACCCTGGGAGGTGGAGCAGGGTTATGTGCTCGCGTGCCAGTCTCACCCGGTGAGCGACAAGCTGACGCTGGACTACGATAAAACGTAAGAACGGCTGCTACACCTGACTGGGAGGGCCTTTGACTCATCGCAGAAATCTGGCTATTCCCTGCCCGACATTGCCGATAAAAATGCCGCACTGCGGCATTTTTCCAGCAGCGATTGCAGTTGTTCGGTAATATACGCGTCCATTGATGAGCTGGCCCTTTAAAGGCTGCTGGCGAAGTCACATCTTTTCGAATTATGCGCCGGAGAGCGTATGACCATTATTGATAAAACCAGTAGTCCGGACGGTTGCCCGCCTGACCGCAAAACCGCCTATAGTTATGAGGAGTTGTTGCAGTGCGCGCGCGGGGAATTGTTCGATCCGGAAAGCGCCAAGCTACCGCTACCCAACATGCTGATGACTGATCGGGTCACCCTGATCACCAATACCGGCGGCCAATATGGCAAGGGCGAGCTCATAGCAGAGCTGGATATCAATCCGGACCTCTGGTTCTTCAAGTGTCACTTTCAGGGAGATCCGGTTATGCCGGGGTGTCTGGGTCTGGACGCTTTGTGGCAACTGGTCGGGTTTTACCTGGTCTGGTCAGGACTAAAAGGCCGTGGCCGAGCGCTTGGCGCTGGTAAGGTGAAATTTAGCGGGCAAATACTACCTACCTCAAAACTGGTAACGTTCAATCTGCAAATAAAGCGCATGATTACGCGCAAACTGATGCTGGCCATTGCCGATGGGACCGTATCCGTTGATGGTCGCGAGATTTACAAGGCCGAGGATCTTCGCGTTGGCCTGTTCACTTCCACTGAAAATTTCTAAGGAGTAAACGTGCGCCGCGTAGTCATATCCGGTATTGGAGTTGTTTCGTGCCTGGGTAATTCCCAGGACGAAGTTGTTGAATCGTTGCGTGCGGGCCGTTCCGGCATCAGCTTCAATGAAAGTTATGCCGAAATGGGTCTGCGTAGCCAGGTCAGCGGCAGCATTGATATCGATTTAACCGAACACATTGATCGCAAAGTACGCCGCTTCATGGGCGATGCTGCGGCATACGCGTATATCGCGATGCAACAGTCCATTGACGATTCCGGCCTGGAAGAGAGTGACATTTCCAATCCGCGTACAGGGCTCATCGCATCCTCCGGTGGTGCGTCGAGTTCAAATATTGTTGAGGGCGCAGACAAGTTGCGCGAAAAAGGCGTACGGAAAATGGGTCCATACCTGGTCCCGCGAACAATGGGCAGTACCGTTTCCGCCTGCCTCGCAACGCCATTCAAAATCAAAGGCGTTAACTACTCTATTACATCTGCCTGCGCGACCAGTGCGCACTGCATTGGTGCTGCGGCGGAACAGATTCAGCTGGGTAAACAAGATATTGTCTTTGCCGGTGGTGGCGAAGAAGAGCACTGGACGCTGGCCAGCCTGTTCGATGCCATGGGCGCATTGTCATCAAAATATAACGATGCACCGACAACAGCATCGAGAACTTACGATCAGAGTCGCGACGGGTTTGTAATTGCAGCGGGCGCTGGCATGGTTGTGGTCGAAGAGTATGAGCATGCGATGGCGCGCGGCGCGAAAATCTACGCCGAGCTAACCGGCTACGGTGCGACTTCGGATGGCTTTGACATGGTTGCGCCATCAGGCGAGGGCGCAGTCCGTTGTATGCAGCTTGCATGCTCGACAGTGGATGCCCCGGTCGACTATATCAACACGCACGGAACCAGCACCCCCGTTGGTGACAGCAGGGAACTTGCTGCGATCCAGGAAGTATTCGGTGACAAGATTCCGCGATTTGCGTCGACGAAGTCGCTATGCGGACACTCGCTTGGGGCAACCGGCGCTCATGAGGCAATTCATTGCCTGCTAATGCTGAAACACGATTTTATTGCGCCATCAATCAATGTCGTTGATCTTGATCCTGCCGCCGAGGGTATGCCACTGGTCACTGAGAGAATCGACAATGCAGGATTGACCACAGCAATGAGCAACAGCTTCGGTTTCGGCGGCACGAATGCAACGCTGGTGATGCAAAAAATCTGATCGTCTGATCGGATCTGCGACCGCCCGATTTTTGCGCTAAATTTTGTTTATTCGTCAAACAAAAATCGTAGAACGGACCCGTAGGAGCCCGCCTAGCGGGCGACAAACAATTTGGAACATGTTCCAAATTGTTTGCAAAACTCAACCAACCACACCCGCTCAAACGAAGTCACCCGTCGAGCGGTTGATTGGCTACAGCGAACTCGCCCGCTGGGCGGGCTCCTACAACATCTGCAGGAACCTCACATGACCATTGAAACCATTTCCGAACACGCATGCTTCAACGGCACGCTCGGCTTCTACCGGCACGATTCAGCCGTCAACAACTGCTCAATGCAGTTTTCGGTCTATCAACCCCCCCAGGCAAAAATCGAACCCGTACCCGTTGTCACGTATCTCGCCGGCCTGACGTGCACGGAAGAAACCTTCATGATCAAGAGCGGTGCTCAAAGGGTTGCTGCCGATCTCGGCCTGATGCTGGTCGCACCGGACACAAGTCCACGTGGAGAGGATGTGCCCGACGATCCGGATGGCGCCTATGACTTTGGGCTTGGTGCGGGGTTCTACCTGAACGCTACCGAGGAACCGTGGAACAAGCACTTCAACATGTATGACTACCTGACGCAGGAGTTGCAGGAGACTTTGGCGGCATCGTTCCCGGCGGACAATAGCCGACAAGGCATCACCGGCCACTCTATGGGCGGGCACGGTGCTTTGACCGTTGGTCTGAAGAACCCGCAGATTTACCGATCAATTTCAGCATTTGCGCCGATCTGTAATCCGCTCAATTGCCCGTGGGGAGAAAAAGCGCTCGGCAACTATCTGGGTAGCGATCGATCGCTTTGGGCTGAATACGATGCGACAGAACTGGTCAGGGGATTGCAGTCGGTTCCCGAGCATAAAATCCTGGTCGACCAGGGGCTGGCAGACCAGTTCCTGGAGCAGGAATTGCATCCGCATTTGTTCGAGGCAGCCTGCGCTGAAAAAGGAGTGGCCCTCGAGTTGCGCAGGCATGCCGGATACGATCATGGATATTTCTTTATTTCGACATTTATGGAAGACCATTTGCGCCACCACGCCAGTGTTCTTCAGCGATAACAGCCAGCTAAGTACAAACACGGATTTCTGAAATCGACGCTTACAGGTCTCATAGGCCGGGCGAAAGCAGGCCGATGTATACTTTTGGTCTGGGCCGCGCGCGAAACTTCCATTCCCGCAATAGCCGAAAAATTTGCCGAAAAAATTAACGTCACAATATGATTCTCAAATCCGACACTGCTCAGGAAATTCTTGCATCGTCCCGCGAAGCGATCGTTGTCGTTGACGACAATGGCAGCATTGTTTACGCCAACAAACAGGCGGAGCAACTTTTTGCGTATGAGAAAGGCGAGATGGCCGGCAAAAAGGTCGAGGCATTAATGCCCGACGTATTCCGCGACAAGCACGAGATGCATCGCAAGAACTTTTCCAGTTCGCCGCGATCGCGGCCACTGGTTTCAGGGCTAAGCCTGCAGGGCCAACGTAAGGATGGACGCGTATTCGACGCCGAGATAGCGCTTACACCAGTTGAAACTGCGGAGGGCATGCTGATCTCCAGCACGATTCGCGACATATCGGTGGACGACACATCAGAGGCCTATTTCAAGAACATCCTGGAATCCGCGCCGGATGCAATGGTGATTATTGACCATCACGGCAAAATTGCCGTGGTTAACGGTCAGGCGGAGCGCATGTTTGGATACTCTCGGCAGGATATGCTCGGACAAGAAGTCGAGATGCTGCTCCCGGAGCCCGTGCGGCACCAACACATCAGCCACAGGGCTGCGTATTCTGGCGATCCGCATCTGCGACCGATGGGGCTTGACATGGAGCTCAATGGCCGTCGCAAGGATGGTTCTCAATTTCCGGTTGAAATCAGCCTTAGCCCCGTGACGTCTGCATCGGGTGCTTTCGTTTCCAGCGTCATCCGCGATGTCACCAGCAGAAAAGAAATGGAGCAGGAACTCATTGATGCGCGGCAACAGGCTGAAAGAGCTAACAAAGCGAACTCGGCGTTTCTGGCTGCCGCAAGCCATGACTTGCGTCAGCCTGTCCAGGCGTTGAGCCTGCTCAACGGTGCGCTAAGAAGAACAGTAGAGGGACCGCTGGCACTGGAAATGGTGGAAGGCCAGCAACATTCTTTAGACGCCATGACCAATCTCCTGAATTCACTGCTGGATATCAGCAGGCTGGACGCAGGCGCGGTCGAACCGGAATTCGAGGAATTCCCGATTCAACGGCTGGTCGACAGGTTGTCAGCTGAGTTTTCCCGCCAGGCAAAGCAGAAAGGACTCAGTTTTACCGCGGACAACTGCAACAGGCAGGTTCGTAGTGATCCCAATCTTTTGGCAGAAATAATCCAGAATTTCGTTTCAAACGCGATTCGATACACGGACAAAGGAGATGTCAAACTTAGCTGCCGTGAGCAGGCTGGCAATCTCTGGGTCGATGTAGCCGACAGCGGCATTGGTATCGCAGCAGATCAGATCGAAGCGGTTTTTCTGGAGTTTAATCAGATCAAGACTCCCGGTACTGATAAGGAAGGATTCGGCCTTGGCCTGGCGATCGTCAAACGCCTCGCGGACTTGCTGCGGCACGAAATCGACGTCGTGTCGGATCCCGGCAGCGGCTCCACTTTTTCCATCTGCTTGCCGATCGTTGAGCGGACGTCGACGACGCTCTCGAATGAAGAGAGTGTCACCGGTGACGAATCACAGCCGCGGATCACTGGCCTGATAATCCTCATAGAAGATGACGTAAAGGTGGCCAATGCCTGGGGTTTGCTACTGGAAGCTGAAGGCTTTCGCGTTGCGATGGCGGCGTCAGCTCTGGAAGCGCGTGCTGTCGCAAAACACCTGGAGCGGGCGCCGGAACTCATCATTTCCGACTTTCACCTGCTTGACGGTTCGACCGGCGTTGAAGCTGTTGCAGCGATCCGCAAGGAGTTTGACAGCAATATTCCGGCGTTTATCGTTAGCGGAGATACGTCGAAAGTCGTGCAGGAGGCACGCCTGATCGAAAACAGCGCAATCATGAATAAACCGATCAACACCGATCATTTGCTCGAGGTTGCGCGGGTGGCGATCATGACCGGAGAGGTGCCGCCGGAATAGCACGTTATGCGAGCCAGCTGGCACCTGATTTGTTAAGTGCCACCCCGACGACGTAGGCGAATGTCAAAAGCGCCAGGATAAAGGCGCTAGCGCGAACGCGCTTCGTTTTGCCGCGCTTGAGCGCGATCGTGCCCAGGACGATATACACCAACAGCGCTGCAATTTTGATCTGCAGCCACGCCGGCAGCAGCACTGGCAAGTGCAGCGTCATAATCAAGCCGATGCCGGCCAGCAAAAATACCGTGTCGATAACGTGTGGCAGAACACGCACCAGCGGATGTTGCAACTTTGCCGAGTCAGAAAGCATCCAGAATCCCCGCAGGATAAATCCCGAAATAGTCAGGGCCGCAGCGGTCATGTGAATCAGTTTCAGGGTCGTATACATAGGTGTTTCAGCCTGCTCCGGAATCGGGCGGAAAGTCAGTATTTTCGGCCTCTGCGCCAATACGCGCAACCCGGCATCCAGTAAGGGTACCTACGTATGGTTTAGCGCGGCGTTGATGGCAATGTGCGCATAGGAAACTGACATCCCCAAAAGCAATTCCAACCCATGAATTTAGCCCCTGAAAATGTGAAATTGAGCGTGACGTTTGCGGCCGCTGCAGCGATGTTCATGCATGTTTCACTTGTCCACGCAGCGGATGGTCAGGAATCGCAGGACGATGCATCGATCGACGAGATCGTCGTGGTCGCGAACAAGAGCGCACGCTCGGTCCGGGAAATTGCCGCCAATGTCACGGTCATGTCACGCAGCGAAATCAGTGACAATCTCGCGACGACGGTGGCGGATGTTTTTCGCTATTCCCCGGGAATAGACTACGAGGCAGCCGGGTCACGATTTGGCACAGAAGGCATAACAATTCGCGGGGTTGGCGGCAACCGGGTAGCTTTGCTGGTCGACGGTGTGCCACTCAGCGATCAGTTTGATGTTGGCAGTTTTTCCAATGCGACCCGTGATTTCGTCAATGCCGGGCTGATTCAACGCGTCGAAGTACTGCATGGCCCTGCGTCAGCGCTCTATGGCAGTTCTGCAATCGGCGGCGTTGTCGCCGTCAGAACGCCTGATCCTGCAGATTTGTTACGCAGCAATAGCACGGGTGGCGACGTCACTGCCACCTGGCGCGGCGCTGATGAGAGTAGTCATGCTGCGGGTATGTTTGCGATCGGTGACGCATCAATGGGCTTGTTGCTCGGTGGCAGCCTGCGTAGTGGCCAGGAACGTGATTCAGCAGCCATCGATGAAAGTGTCGACTTTCGCGATTACGATCGCCGCTCGGCAATCGTCAAATTCGTCGCAGATGACCGATTCGGTCAAACCTGGAGTGTTGGCCTGATCCACCAGGATTCAGAGGTCACCTCCGACCTTAACTCCATGCTCGGCACTGGCCGCTTCCGCTCGACCACCGCGTTGGAGGGCGAAGACGAGTACACGCTCGATCTGCTTAATCTCTCCTACCAGTTTGGTGGCCCCGGTGACTGGGTCGATTCAGGGATTTTGCGCGGCTATTACGAAACCGCAGAAATCAGGCAAAGCACGCTTGATGAAAGAGGCCTGGCTTCGTCTCCGGTCTCCATTGAGCGGTTTTTCAGCTTTGACCAGGAAATCCATGGATTTGAACTGAACCTGCAGAAACATCTTGATGGCGGACGCTTCGAACACAAACTCGGTGCGGGCCTGGAGTTTCGTGAGCGTGAGACCACTGAGTATCGCGACGGCCTGTCAACAAGCCTGACAGACGGCACATCGACCAACATCATCCTTGGCGAAGCGTTTCCACTACGCGATTTTCCGATAAGCACATCAACTGAATGGGGCGCCTATGTTGAAGACGTCATATCGCTGGGTGATTGGTCGCTCATCGGAGCAATCCGTGCGGACCGCTACGAGCTGACGCCGTCGAACGATCCAATGTATGTGGAGGATTTTCCATTCGCCGAACTTGTCTCAATTACCGAGTCCGACTTGTCGCCGAAACTGGGCATGATCTACCGTGTCACACCGGAAACCGATATCTACCTGCAGTACGCGCATGGATTCAGAGCGCCGCCTTATGAAGATGCAAACATCGGCCTGGAAATACCGGTCTTTAATTTTCGGGCAATCCCGAACCCCGACCTGAGA
>CAYOHF010000046.1:0-23956 GCA_964403695.1 uncultured Woeseiaceae bacterium
TGCAACCGATTTTGCAGGGGTACGAAAAGGTGGCTGGGGAGCGCCACCTTCGCTTTCATCTGGGAGGTCGTACAGACGACAGGCAACCTTACTGAGACCAAGATTGCTTTTGGTCTTTACATCTTATTTACCACGCTACTTTTTGGCTCCGTTCGCTGGTCGAAGTTAGCCCATATGTTCTTTAAACCCGTGGTGGCCTTTCAACGAAGGGTAGAGGAGGCGAGCGGCGCATCCTCTCTGCCGGGCCCCGCACCCCGTACCGACCGGAGCATGTGATATGCCTACTTTCGTATATATGACAAGTTGTGATGGCTGCGGCAAGTGTGTGGATATCTGCCCGTCGAACATCATGCACATTGACCCCACTCACAGGCGCGCTTACAACATCGAACCTAATTTTTGTTGGGAGTGTTACTCCTGCGTAAAAGCATGTCCGCAGAACGCAATTGACGTTCGCGGTTATTCCGACTTCGCCCCCCTTGGTCACAGTGTTCGCGTGCTCCGGGATGAGGAGAACGCCACCATCTCCTGGAAGATCAAATTTCGCGATGGCCGCGAGAAGAATTTCGTGTCGCCGATCCGGACCACACCAATTGGATCAATCAAGTCATCGTCCGAGTTCGCAGCGCCGAGTAAAGAGGCCATAAACTCTCAGGAGCTCGCGCACGAACCGGATGGACTCAACATTAAGGAGCTGCCCGCGTTAACCCGGGATCAACTCAAGCAGGGAGTAGTCTGATGGGCCTGTTCTCAGGAAGAAAAACGGTATTCGTAGATGCGGATGTTCTCGTCATCGGCGGCGGCATGGCCGGTTGTGGGGCCACTTACGAATCCAGGTATTGGGGCCGCGACAAGAAAGTTGTCGTCGTCGAAAAAGCGAACATCGAGCGCAGCGGCGCCGTCGCGCAAGGCCTGTATGCGATCAACTGTTATATGGGCATGCAATGGGATGAGAACCAGCCCGAGGACCACGTCCGCTACGCGCGCAACGACCTCATGGGCCTGGTGCGCGAGGATCTGGGCTACGACATCGCCCGGCATGTCGACGCCACCGTGCACATGTTCGAGGAGTGGGGCCTGCCGATCATGAAGGACCCGAAAACGGGTCGCTATCAACGCGAAGGCAAGTGGCAGATCATGATTCATGGCGAAAGTTACAAGCCGATCGTCGCCGAAGCTGCCCGCAAGGCTGCCACCAAAGTTTATAACCGGATCATGGTCACCCATCTGCTGATGGACAAGAAGAAGGCTAACCGGGTCGCCGGTGCCGTTGGTTTCAACGTTCGTACCGGGGAGTTTTACGTTTTCCGCGCCAAGGCAGTCATCGTTGCGGCCGGCGGCGCATCACACATCTACAAGCCCCGTTCGGTCGGTGAGGGCATGGGTCGGACTTGGTACGCTCCGTGGAGCAGTGCCTCGGCCTATGCATTGCCAATCCTCGTCGGCGCCAAGATGACCCAAATGGAGAACCGCATAGTTCTCACTCGCTTCAAGGATGGCTATGGCCCGGTCGGTGCTTACTTCCTGCACCTGAAAACGTACACCGAAAACGCGTACGGAAAAGAATACGAGAGTACGTGGTATGAGAACACCAAGGCACTGGTCGGCGATTACGTTGATCGTCAACCGGTACCGACCTGTCTGCGAAATCACGCATTCCTGGAAGAGGTGAAAGCTGGCCGCGGACCCATCCGCATGGTCACCAAAGAGGCATTCCAGGATCCGCACCTGGAGACTATCGGCTGGGAGAATTTCCTTGGCATGACAATCGGGCAGGCGGTCGTCTGGGCATCGCAGAATATCGATCCCAAACATACCAATCCCGAGTTGACCACGTCCGAGCCTTACGTCATGGGATCACACGCCACCTGCTCGGGCGCATGGGCGAGTGGTCCGGAAGACTATGCCCCCGACGAATATCAGTGGGGATACAACAGGATGATGACGGTAGAGGGACTGTTCGGTGCCGGCGACACTATCGGTGGCACCGCGCACAAGTTCTCATCCGGCTCGTTCGCTGAGGGCAGAATTGCCGGCAAGGCGGCGGTCAAATACGTTGACGATCTTGGCAGAGACGCACCTGAGGTCAGCGAGGCGGAGTACGAAGGTCTCAAAAAGGTCGTCTACCAGCCTATGGAAAACTATGAGATTGGCCGCAATGAGATCGTCGCGGGAACCGTTTCGCCGAGCTATTTGTTGCCACTCCACGGCTTGCAGCGTCTCGAGAAGATCATGGATGAATATGTCGGTGGTATCAGCTCCCATTACATCACTAACGAACCGTTACTCACCCGCGGCCTTGAGTTGCTGAAGATGCTCAAGGAAGACCTCGACCACCTCGGCGCCGAGAACCTTCATCAGCTGCAGCGGGCATGGGAACTTCAGCATCGCGTGCTGGCTTCTGAATCCGTTACTCACCATACGATGTTCCGTAAGGAAACACGCTGGCCTGGATATTACTATCGCGGCGATCATATGAAGCTGGATGATACTGACTGGCATTGCTTCACCCTGTCTCGCTTCGATAGGGAAACCGGCGAGTGGGAAATGGAAAAGGCGCCGGTCTATCACATCGTCGATTAAGGGCAGTCACTCAAACTGCATGGCATTGTCGGGGCTGACGTCCTGACAATGCCTTTAAGACGTGCTGCATCATGAGTGATCCAAATAACCCATGTCGGTTTTGCACCCCCCGCACGGTCGCCCGGCAGAACGAACTGGCCTATTGTGAGCGTGACAGCTACCCCGTGAGTCCGGGCCACTCCCTGATAATTCCGTTCCGGCACTGTGCGAATTTCTTCGATCTTACCCCTGAAGAGACGAGCGCCTGTATGGCGTTATTGGCACAGCAACGCTTGGCGGTAGATGACGAATTCAATCCCGACGGCTACAACGTAGGCGTGAATGTGAATAAAGCTGGCGGACAGAGTATCTTCCATGTTCACATCCATCTGATTCCTCGTTACAAGGGCGATTCTTCGCGTCCCCGTGGCGGCGTGCGGCAGGTGATTCCCGAGAAGGCCGACTACACACGCAGCAGCGATTGAAGTACGTCTTACACCCATTCGAAAAGGGTATTGACGCCACTGCGGCCTCGCAAGCATGACGAAATCGCGGCAAGATGCCGCGCCCACGAGTTTTGCGTCACTCTCGTGGGAGCGGCATCTTGCCGCGATCGCCATTAATTGTTTTATGATGTGCTTCTGCACAGCGTGTAACGCCTAGACCATGGCGGGGAGATATAAAAATGTTTGCTGTTGTTAAATACGACTCTCGTAAGAGTCGGAATGTTGGCCTTATCCTGGCCGTGTTTATTCTTATTGTTCCGTTCGCCACCGCCCAGGCACAACTTGAGACATTTTGTGACCGCCTGCCGCGCGCAGCCTATAGCGAATTTGAAAAAAGCGATATCAGCAATGACTGGTTCGAAGTATACGAAGTAGAAACCGATGTCTGGGCAATTTATGAACCGTTTCAATGGCAGGAAGTTATCTCTTACCTGATCATCGGCAGCGATTCTGCTTTACTTTTTGACACCGGCAACGGCATAGGCAATATCAGGGCTATCGTCGATCAATTGACGGACAAACCAATCCAGGTTTTAAATTCCCACAGTCATTTCGACCATATTGGTGGTAACTACCAGTTCAAAAAAATACTGTCGCCATCTACAAAATTCTCCATTGCTAATGGCCTGGGCGATTACAGTGAAGATGTAAAAACAGAGGCATCAGCAGAAGCCTTGTGCAAAGGTCTTCCCGCAGGAGTCACGCAGGAAAATCATCACACTGAGCCCTATTCGATCACGGCTACAGTTAAGGACGGGGATATTATTGATCTGGGCGGCAGGAAGCTCGAAGTACTGTTCATTCCAGGACATACGGATGATTCTGTTGCCTTGCTCGACGAAGACTCCGGGCTGTTATGGACAGGCGATAGCTTCTATGAGGGTCCGATCTGGATGTATGCTCCGGAAACGGATCTTCGTGCCTACAAGAAATCCCTTGCCCGATTAGTGGAGCTCGTTCCGCAACTCAACGCTCTGTTCCCCGCGCATAACACGGCAAGAGCCAGTCCCGCCATGCTGGTGAAAACACAAAACGCATTTGAGCGGGTACTGCAGGGCAAAGCAAAACCGGTGCCGACCTGGGAGGGCGTGGTTACTTTTGAGTTCGAAGGATTCGGTTTCCTGATGCGGGAAGACTATACGACAATTTCCGACGACTGAGATTTGTGAGCATTGGGTAATAATTTGTCGAAATCTTCGCACTATTTCCTGCCCGCAGCTGCCTTAATTCTTTTGCTCGTCGTCACAGTGGTGTTTTTCCGCTTGGCCAACTCTAGCCGCATAGAGAACGCCCCGACTCATGGTGCGAACTCTGCGACCATTGATGAATTGCAGATCGAACGCGGAAAGTATCTGGCAATCGCTGGCAACTGCGCCAGCTGCCATACCGCCAGGAGCGGTGATTTCATGGCCGGCGGACTGGCTTTTGAAACTCCTTTCGGCAGGATCTACTCGACCAACATTACGCCGGACGCGGACACAGGAATTGGCAACTGGACCGGCGCGGAGTTTCTAAACTCGATGCGTCACGGTGTGCGTCCCGATGGTGAGCATTTGTATCCCGTATTCCCTTACACGGCTTTTACGAAAGTAACAGACGCGGACGTTGCGGCACTGTTCGCTTACCTGAAAAGCGTTCCTGCTGTACGCCAGGAGGCGCCGGAGAACGATTTGTCCTTCCCGTTTAACCAGCGCGCATTGATGTCTGTCTGGAAGGCGATGTTTTTTGATGCCGGGGTCTATGAGCAGGATGAGTCCATGTCGGCAGAATGGAATCGCGGTGCTTATGTTGTCGAAGCGCTGGCGCACTGTGGAGCTTGCCATTCTCCCAGGAATTATCTTGGCGCCGAGCATAGCGACATGGCAATGACCGGCGGTGTGTATACCGATAGAGTTCCCAACGGCACCTTGCGTCCCTGGTCGGCGCCGAATCTCACATCTGCCCCGAGTGGATTGGGGCTGTGGCCGGTTGAGGAAGTCGCAGCGTACCTGAAGACTGGCAAGAATTTGTACGTAGAGACGTTTGGCCCGATGAATGACGTGCTCCTGAACAGCACACGGCACCTGAATGGTGACGATGTCGATGCAATGGCGGTCTATCTGAAGAGTCTTCCGCCCAACGAGGCCGACAGAAAAGCAGCGGCGAAAGACAGCGTATTGGGAATGGGACGAACGCTGTACAACCTGCACTGTGGCACCTGCCATCTGCCGACCGGATTGGGCGATGAGGAATCTGCACCACGGCTTGGCGGTGGCAGCCTGGTGGTGCGTGCCAGCAATCCCGCTTCCCTGATCAACGTCATTCTCGACGGCCCCGAGTTGCCGGATCCACCACTACCTACAAAACGGCGAAAGCCCATGGAAGATTTTCGCTATCTCCTGGACGACGAGGAAGTAGCGGCACTGGCAAGTTACCTGCGCAGCGCATGGGGCAATACTGGCGGCGCGGTTACTGCGCAGCAAGTTGCTGAACAGCGGTAGCCGTTCGAGTATTTTACGAGTCGTTTGGACTGCCGCTGCCACGAGTTTTTCGCCACTCTCGTGGGAGCGGCATCTTGCCGCGATTGCCGAGTCCCGTGCGATGCAATCATTTCGTTATAAGCCATGAATTCGAGTGACGATGAGATTTTCCGGTACGCGACGTGCGACAAACGCTTTGCATTAGCCGGCGTGAAGCCATTCCGGTGATACAATTTGTGGTCGGATTGCATGAGGCCGCACCAGTTTGTTGAGAGATTGCGATAAGTTGCGTATTAGCTCCGCGTCCCGCGGGCTACTAATGATTGTGCCAATTGCGGCGGCGATTATTTTTCTTGCGAGCTGCTCAAGCGACACTGCCGAACCTGAAAACAGCGCATCCGTATTGCGCGTCCGGCTAATGACCGGTCAACAGTATTCAAATACGATCGCGCAGACTTTCGGTGCTGATATCAGTGACAGTGTGGCGCCGCCGCTGCCGCCACTCAGCAGAACCGATGGACTGCTGGCTTCCGGGGCCGCGTTTGTTGGTGTCACATCAGATCAGATACAGCAGATTCAGCAAGCCGCCGCATCAGTGGCTGAAAAAGTGGTGGATGAAACACACCGCGATTTTCTCATACCCTGCAGTCCGGTTTCAGCGACTGAATCCGACACCGCTTGCGCCGCCCGGTTTCTTAGAGAAACCGGGCGACTGCTGTATCGCCGCCCTTTGGATGAGACCAAGGTGGCCGCGCTGACAGATATTGCTGATGAGTCGGCCGACCGGACGACAGATTTCTATGCAGGTCTCGCAATTGCTCTGGAGGCAATGCTAATCGGCCCTGAGGTTGTATTTATTGTTGATGTTTCTGAGGCCGATCCAGAGAAACCAGGGCAGGAGCGCCTCGACGCATATTCGTTGGCGTCACGACTAAGTTTCTTCCTGTGGAATGCGGCCCCGGATGATGAACTGTTGCTCGCCGCTGAGAGTGGCGAGCTGCACACCGCCAAAGGGTTAGAGCACGCCGTCAGCAGGATGCTGACGAGTTCGCGTCTGGAAAATGGCCTGCGAGCTTTTTTCGACGACATGATGGCATTTGATGAGTTCGGTAGCCTGGCCAAAGACCCGATTGTTTATCCGATGGTAACCGGTGCAACACTTGCCGATGCCCGGGAGCAGACACTGCGAACGGTAATTGATCACGTGATTACCAGGAATATGGATTATCGCGATCTGTTTATAACGCGCAAGACATTCATGTCAATGAATCTGGCAGCTGTATATGGAACACCCACCAGCAACGGTTGGGTAGCCTATGAATTCCCACCGGAGAGCGCCCGCAGTGGCTTGCTCACACGAGTCAGTTTCCTGGCGGCTCATTCGCATGCCGTACGCAGTTCGCCAACACTCAGAGGTAAAGCGTTACGCGAATTGTTCCTGTGTCAGAAAGTACCCCCACCGCCGCCGAACGTGGATTTTTCCCTGCTTGAGGACGCGGGCGATCTGAAGACGGCACGAGAGCGTCTGAAAATTCATTCGACCAATCCGTCTTGCGCCGGGTGTCACCTGATTACCGACCCCATGGGACTTGCACTGGAGAATTTTGATGGGGCAGGACGTTTCAGGGAAACCGAGAACGGAATTGAACTCGATATCAGCGGCGAGCTGGATGGTGCGCTATATGATGATGTCGATGGTTTGGCCCTGGCGCTTCGAAACCACCCCAAACTGCCGTACTGCCTGGTAAACCGACTGTACGCATATGGCACGGGCGGACCGGTATCGTTGCGCTACGATAGGGATATCCTGGCACATTTTGTTGAGCGTTTTGCCGGGCATGGTTACAAGGTGCCGGACCTGTTGCGGGATATTGTTCTTAGCCAGGCGTTTTCGAGCGTGAGGGTGGCCCCGGAAGATGCGGCAACTGTGGTGGATGCGGCTGGCACACCGCAGCCACAAATCGCTTTGAGCCAGCAATGACAGAGGCGCGAGTGGAGATTATCACGTGAGCAAGCTGAGCAGACGCCGTGTCTTAAAAGGCATGTTGAACGGCGGTGCGGTGACCATTGCATTGCCTCTTCTCAATTGTTTCCTGAACGAAAACGGCACGGCACTGGCATCGGGTGCGCCGATACCGCTGCGCTTTGGCACCTGGTCCTGGGGGCTGGGCATGAGCGAGGCGATTTTCGTACCGAAAAAGACCGGGCCCGATTTTGATTTGCCACTGGAAATCGCCGCACTCAAACCGGTGCAGCAGCACATCAACCTGTTTACTAACTACCATGTATTCAAGGACGCTGCCCCAAATCTCTGTCATCACTCCGGCTGGGTTATTCTGCGATCCGGAATTGCGCCGATGACTGCCGAAAATCGTCCTGGCGAAACCATCGATGTGGCCGTTGCCAGGAAGATCGGCAACAACACGCGATTCCGCAGCCTGAGTGCAACGGCTACCGGCGATGTTCGTGACAGTTTCAGTTATGAAAACGGAAATTCTGTCAACGCACCTGAGTGGTCGCCGTTGCGATTTTACCAGCGACTGTTTGGTGGTAATTTTCAGGACCCCAATGCGTCCGAGTTTACCCCGGACCCGCGCGTCATGGTTCGCAAGAGTTCACTGTCGAGTGTTTTGGAAGAGACGCGAAGATTGAGCAAAGAACTCGGCGTGGATGATCGCGCACGACTGGATCAGTACTTCACCGGATTACGTGACCTGGAGCGGCGCTTCGATCTGCAGCTCACCAAACCAGAGCCGCGGGAAGCCTGTATCGTCACCGATCGCCCGGAAGATCTGCCGTCCGGCCTCGATGCATACCTCGTGGCAAGGCGACATCGCATGATGACCGATCTC
Source organism: uncultured Woeseiaceae bacterium (assembly GCA_964403695.1). GTDB lineage: Bacteria > Pseudomonadota > Gammaproteobacteria > Steroidobacterales > Woeseiaceae > SZUA-117. Next base: position 8,380 of record CAYOHF010000046.1, read on the forward strand.
ATGCTGATGGCGGTTGCCTGTGACCAGACCCGCGTATTCAACCTGTTTTATGCGTCCGCATTTTCAGCGACGACCAAACCTGGCTATGACAAGCCGCACCACACAGCAACGCACGAGGAAGCCGTCGTCGAAGCAGAGCAATGTCAGCCCAATGTGTCGTGGTATACGCAGCGTGCGATGGAGGAATGGGCTTATTACGTACAAGCCCTGGCGAGTTTCAAAGAAGGTGATGGAACGATGCTCGACAACGCATTCATATATGCAACTACGGACCAGTCGTTCGCCAAGATTCACGGTATTGAGGGTATTCCCATGTTCTCTGCCGGTAGCGCCGGTGGCAGGGTTAAAACCGGCCTGCACATCGACGGTGCAACAAGCCCCGGCTGCAGGCTCGGATACACGGCAATGCGTTTGATGGGATTGGACGTGCCCTCGTGGGGCGACAAAAGTAATAAGACGTCTGCCGAGATCAGTGAAATCCTGGTGTGAATCACTGCTGTGCTATAAATCTATGATGGCCTGTGTCGTTAAGCATTCGCGGCTAAAGCCGCTCCCACGAAACTGCAGAAGTATCGTGGGAGCGGCTTTAGCCGCGAATGCTTGATCCAACAACGGCCAACAAAATTCGGCTCATATTCATGTCTCTTACTAACCAAAGCAAGCGGAACCCTGTGCCATCTTGTCAATTCAGGGTCCTATCCTCGGGAAAATTATGCGTTTAGGTGAGGTCAGTAGAAGTCGATACGTAGATTACCTGCCGCAAGCCGTTGCCGTTGCAGTCTTGTTATGTGCGTCGGCCGCCGTCGCAGAGGTAGAGGATTCGTCGTCACTGGCCGAAGCGTTTGTCAGCGTGCCGATGCCGCCGGGTTTCCGGATTGAGTCGACCGAGCTGGACGGGTCGGTATTTGCCGATGCCAGCGGACACACACTCTACATCTGGCCATCGCATAAATTACGCAACGGTTACAGTGGTGAAACCCAGGGCAACCCGGCTTGTTACGACGAAGTCAGTAGCGTAACCGGTGGCCTGATGAGTCCCTATCCACCCGGTATATTGCTACCCGAACTGGATAGCCGGCCGAGCTGCACGGATCTCTGGCCGCCGGTATTTGCGGCTGATGACGCCAAATCGATTGGCAAGTGGACTGTCGTTAATCGTAAGGATGACACCAGGCAATGGGCTTATGAAGAGCAGCCGCTATACATCTCGGTGCTGGACAGCGAGCCTGGTGATGTATTCGGTGGCACAACGCGCAAATACGGTGGCGATTCTCCTGCGAATCGAGTGCCGGTAGGCCCGCCAGCGCGGATTCCACCGGGATTCGCCGTCAAGACGACGACCGTGGGACGACTCCTTACCACTGACAAGAATTTCTCCGTTTACGCGTATAACAAGGACACAGCGGATACATCGATGTGCGATACCGATTGCGCACGGACCTGGAATCCAGTTACCGCGCCGGCTATGACCAGGGCGCAGGGCGAGTGGTCCGTCATAGAACGCTCCCCCGGCGTGCGGCAGTGGGCCTTCAGAAACAAACCGCTGTACAGGTATGTTCTGGACCAGCGCTCCTGGAGTCTCGAGGGCAGCGACGTCCCAGGCTGGAGCAATGTGTACACACAAATGGCACCACCGGTTCCTGAGAACTTTACTGTTCAGGACACGCTGGTAGGTCAGGTATTGGCCGATTCCCGGGGCATGACTATCTACACGTATATTTGTGGTGATGATTCGATCGATCAACTGAGCTGCGAGCATCCAAACGATACGCAGGTATACCGTTTGGCGATGTGCGGTGGCGATACTGAAAAATGCCTGGAGAACTGGCCCTATGTTCGGGCCGACGTCGGCACAAAGAGCAATTCCCGGGTATGGAGTGTCATCAGCATCGACCCGAAAACAGGGCGTCTTTCGGCTGCAGAGCAAACGGATGCGTTGAGCGTTTGGGCCTATCGTGACCGACCCGTATACACTTTTGGTGGTGACCAGAAACCGGGAGACATCGACGGCGATGGCACGGGTGAGTGGCGCGGACTGCGCAATGGGCTCAAGGCGTTTTGGTTAAGAGACGATTATCTGGGGGGCACGCTCTGATGACTGCTGATACCAGCGAGCAGACAAACAAAAGTCGGCTGTTGGCGATTTTAATGGGCATAGCACTCGTTACTCCATTCACCGCGCGCGCTGACAATGGTGCGCCGTTAGCACCAAGAGACGGGGCGATCGGTTATGTGATGACCGATCTTTTCTGGTCCGTTTACCAGACGCCTGATGCCAAAGAGGAATGCCCCAACGGCTTCAACGACGGACCACGCGAACAGTTCGAGGTCCTGTTCCCGACCAGCGTTCCCCGGACCGTCGTCGACACGCAGCTGAAACAGGAAATCGAAACCTGGCATCCAACGCCACAAGCGGATTCATTTCCCTTTTACGAGGCAGAGGGCCCGCTCTCCTATGGCCTGAATCTCGACGGAAAAGTGGACGCCAACGATTTTACGCATCCGGATGGTGAGCCGGGTATCGATAACGAGGTGTATCGTGCGGTCGGTTGCATTATTGGTTTCAGAGGCCCGGTTGGTGTCGAGTATATATTCCAGAACAAAGCGATTGCTGACAGGCGTTACAACAGGACGATGATCGAACTGACCGGGGTAGAAGACCTGGCAAACGACGACAATGTAACGGTGACCATCTACAGAGGACTGGATCGACTATTGACCGACGCCAGTGGCAGCAAAATAATGGCGGGCGGATCGCAAAGGGTCGATATTCGTTGGGGCGCCAGCCTCATTCAGCAGACGCAGGGGAAAATCGTCGATGCCGTGCTTACGACGGAGCCGGTAAGCAAGATGGTCATTCCCTGGATGAATCTTGGCGTGCCCACATTTCAGATCATTCGCGACATGCGATTGCAGCTGACCTTGACGCCTGCCGGTGCGCAGGGGCTGGTTGCGGGATATGCCGACGTCGATACCTGGTACAAGCAGCTGATCAGGAATGATTCCACCCACCATCTAAGTAACGGGCAGATATCAGGCATTTCATTGTATAAAGCGCTGCGTCGCCTGGCAGACGCTTACCCGGATCCGCAGACCGGCGCCAACACGGCAATTTCAACGGCGCTTGATGTTAAGCTCACGCAGGTTTTCATCATACATCCGGAAGGCGAGGTTGTTGCGGCAAAAACAGGCACGCAATGAGAATTTTACAATAGCGAAAATCTTAAAAACTTTCTTGATAACAAAGGTAACGAGATCAATGGCAACCTACGAATGTGAAAAATGCGGCATGAGTGTTAACGCTACTTGCGGTCACTGCGATGCGCCGCTGGAAAACGACATGCTGGCATTGCCGGATGGCAAAAACGTGCAAATATCGAAGTGCCCCAATGATCACGGCAAGATCAAGTCGCCGTTGTGCTGCGGGCAGGATATGAGTTGTTCGGTAGCCTGACGAACAATATCGCCCGTAGGGGTTAGGCTATGCGCAATCGCGGCAAGATGCCGCTCCTACATTTCTTTAGTCAATTTCGTAGGAGCGGCATCTTGCCGCGATTGTCGAACCTCGTGCGATGAAATCGCTACGGCGGGCACAGTGATCTCTGGTTGCTTTCTTCAGCGACGCGGATCGCTACAATGCGCGACCTTGGGCGCTGCCTACGAGCTTGTTTTCTTCCATGTCGTAAATTGCGCAAACGACTTCACGATCGTTCTGTGCCCAGCTCTCAGTCGTCGGGTAGATTGCAAAAATATCCAGCGCAGATGATTCGTAGTCCCTGCCGACAAATGTATCGAAACGTTGCAAGCACGATTCCTGTGCCAGCTCGCCCATCGAATCATTGTCCGGGTAGGACGCGATTGTAAGATCGAATACTGCATAGGCTTCATTGTCGTGCGGTTTGGAACACGGAACACCTGGCAGGTCACTGATTTCGTTGCCAGACGTACTGGAATCATCAAAACAATCGCCTACTCTGACCTGGAACGCGTCGACATTTCCTTCGCCAACTATCGCGCCGCTGCCGTCTCGATCCGCTTCTGTTGCCACACCGTAGATGCCAAATCCCAGCGCTGCGACTATGTATATTGCCCAACTTTTCATCGTAATTCCCTTTTCGATTAGTCCGGTAGTGAAAGACTCATCTTTTGAGTCGCGGCGGCTCGCTTGCAACAGGCTGGCCGGTGTCAGACCGAAATTTTCTGAACTTCAACTTCAGAGCGCTGTTGGCGCGGTATTTAGATTGGAAGTGTGAGCGATTCCCGGTACAAAACAAGGACATAGGTCGCGATTTGGACTATCACGCAACCGGGACAGGCAGCTCCTGCTCCTCACGACTGCGTCAGTCGGGCGCCCTGCGCTCATATTGCTGGAGGTCGTCGGAAATTTCGTGCCAGCTGGCCCTGGAGCCGACGAATTGATGATATCCCGTAGGACGCGGCGGATCGCCATCAATTGTACCCATACAGATATACAGAACTTCGGGCTCAGGTTTTGAGATGACTAATATGTTCGACCCACATACAGCACAAAACACCCGCTCGTTTTTCTCGGACGACGCATATGTTTTTAAATTGTCCGCACCGGATACATAGCGAAATTTACCCTCGGGAATGCCGGCGAATGTCGCATAGGCAGCACCGTGCAAGCGCCGGCACTGCGAACAATGGCAGTGGCTAAAGTCTGTGATATTGGCATCAGCTTCGTAGCTGACGCGCCCGCATTCGCAGCGACCGGTGATCACTTTTTCCAGCCTTTCGTCATGTCATCGAATCGCCGGCTCGAAATTTTCTAGTGTGCCCGCTTTAAATGGGCTCGACGGTACTGCGCGGGAGTTTGCCCGACGCACTTTTTGAAAGCAGCGTAAAACGCTGAATTGGAGTTGAAGCCGACTGTGAACGCGATGTTCAATATGGAGCTACTTTGAATATCGTGACTGGCTAACAATTCCCTGGCGTGTTCTATCCTGTGCTGGTTCAGGTAATCGAAAAAACTCATACCGAAACCGGAATTGATGACCTGTGATAGGTGATTGACCGAACAACCGACCGCTTTCGAAAGTGACGGCAGGGTCAGGTCAGAACTCAGGAATGCCCGTTTCGATTGCATGAGCTGCGTTAGTCTTTCCTTGTACCTGAGCAACTGATCATCATTAAGCCCGGATTTTGCATACTTATGACATGGTGTCTCGCCGCGTACCGGAGAAGCGATAGGCGCAGATCCGGCAAAGTTAGGGAAATCGTAGTAGTCAGTGATTGTCATGGCAGCATCGCCATGTAGTGTCATGAATTCTGCACCACAATAGATTTCCTGGGGCGCGGTTTTTTGTTCGTTTTCGAATGACTGTATCTGGTATTGAAAAGCGATCGTGTTCGTCCCCAGAAGGATCTCTCCGATCAATTTATAACGGTGTCGGTTTTTAGAGAAAAACTTGCTGAGGTAGGTTACCCACTCATCATGCGAGCGTTTCGAGTTTTCGGGTATGTCGCAGTAAATACCGTCATCCGTGAGGTGGTCCGCTACACCCTGCGGGTCACACTGGTTCCAGGCGTTAAAATAACTTTCAACAAACTCTGTCGCGTGCATCCTCTGGATCCTGTTACTGACCGGCGAGTGTACATACTAGCGCAGGGTTGCCGAAAATTTCATCCAATTTGACATTGATGGCGATAGCACGGCAAATTGGGCACTCAAAATGGCGTGGTTGTGGGGATTCTATGAAAAAGGTCGTAGCGCGTGTGGTATCGGTGCATGCCGGATCTAACGATGATCTGAGTAAAGAGCAGCATCCGATCATCCAGGTTGAACTGGCTGGCATAGCTGGTGATCGGCACCAATCGTATGAACGGTCGGCCTGGAAAGGGGATAAACAACCGCAAGGGACTAGCAGACGCAACGAGCGGCAATGGTCGGCGGTCTCCCAGGAAGAGCTGGTCGAGATCCAGGATGCAATGGATCTGACCGAACCACTGACCGCAACCTGTCTCGGTGCCAATCTTTGCCTGGTCGGGCTGCCGGAGCTATCCCGTCTGCCCAAAGGTTCCTTGCTGAAGTTTCAATCAGGGGCAGAATTGCTGGTCGAGGAATTCAATCCGCCCTGCCATGATATGGGCAAGAAACTGGCGTCAATGTATACAACCCGTTCTGGCGATGCGCTGTCATCAACCGCTTTTTCCAAAGCGGCAAAACATAACCGTGGCGTTGTGGGCGTGGTGGAAGCCGCCGGTACTATCAGCGCTGGCGACGAGGTATCAGTGGAAATTTATGCAACACCAACGTGGCTGGCTAGATCGCCGCAATGAAGCCGAATCAGCAATCCGGTGGTGGCGTTGCGCGCGCCCGTGCTGGCGCCCAAAACGGTTTTTGTTTGCGCGTGCATCTGGCAACGCGATTGTATTGTCGCAGTTCCTTTTCATAATAGATTTCTGCCCACAATTCACCTTGCAGGTGCTCAGTCCTGATCATTGCCAACGCGATGTTCGCTTTTACTGCCGGCGACCACATGGCTGAGGTAACGTAGCCGATTTCCTGCGTGCAACGTTTATTCTTATAAATATAAGAGCCATCGGCAGGTTTATTGCCCTCGATATCGAGTTTGGTCAAGGTGAATTTCGGACCGCGTTGCTTTTCTTTTAGCAATGCGCTTCGACCACTGAAATGTGGTTTCTTGAAATCGACCAACCATCCCAGGTTTAACTCGAACGGCGTTTGGTCGTGCTCAAAATGAACAGTTCGGAGCGCCTCATTGAATTCCATTGCAGGCATTATAAAGGCAGCTTCGAGCCGGGCCATATTGGTTGCCGCTTCCCCAAACGGTTGAATTCCATAGTCTTCGCCTGCGGCGTAGAGTTCATCCCATAGCGTAAGTGCGAGCGCCGGCTGAATCCAGAGTTCGTAGCCAAGATCACCGGTGAATCCGGTACGCGATACCATAAGCGTATCGCCGTGGAACGGAAATCGCATAATGTCAAACGGTTTTGCGGTGTCGATATCGTCCAGACCCAGTTTCTTTAGCACGGCGCAGGACGTAGGTCCCTGCAACGAGAGCGCAGCAAACGAGTCAGTCACATCCGTGACCTTGATATCGTCAAAGCCAAAAGCACTCTTTTCCAGCCAGGCGGTGCACGGGCTACCGCATGTCAGCATGAACTTGTCGCTCGATAACCTGAATATTGTGCCGTCATCAATCATCCGGCCCTCGTCTGTGCACCAGACGCAATAGGCAACGCGATTGAGCTTGATCTTCGCAACATCCCGCGTAACCATTCTGTTCAGCATGGCTTCGGCATCGGCGCCACTTACTTCGTATTTCTGCATGGGGCAAATGTCATAAGTGCCGCAAGTATTGCGCACGCAAAAATATTCATATTCCGCGTCATAGTAATATTCTGCGAACTTGTAACCATTCCATGCACCCCAGGCATTGCGGATATTCAGGACTTCCTGCCTGGGATAGAAGGGCGATTTCTTCAGGCGCTCGCCCGCGTATGGATCAGTCGTGTTCATAAGCTATTCGTCGTAGAAGTCATCATCGGGAACAGTATTCGGACGGCGCAAGTCGATAAGTATCTCGCGCGCCGCGTTTGCGCCGCATGCAGAAGAGACGCCACCACCGGGATGTGTTGAGGAGCCGCACATGTAGAGGTTTTTAACCGGCATTCGATATTGCGCGTAACCAGGAAATGGTCGGTTGAATAACAACTGATCGATAGTTAGTTCTCCCTGGAATATATTACCTTCCGTAAGACCAACCTCCTGCTCGATTTCGTGCGGCGTACGAACTTCCATATGTACGATCAGATCCTTGAAGCCCGGACTATATCTTTCGAGTTTGTCGATGACAGTCTGGCCGAATTGATCACGTTTTTCCGGCGTCCACGGCCCGCTGTCAAGCTTTGGTGGACAGTACTGAACAAAATTCGACATCCAGTGCTTTCCGGGCGGTGCAACAGTCGGGTCCCAGGCTGACGGAATAACTGATTCGATGAATGGATCATCGGACCAGCGACCCCGTTTCCAGCAATCGTATGCTCGCTCCATAGTTTCCAGGGAGCCGTTGAAAGTCTGGCCACCACGATTGATGTAGCGGTTTTCCGGTACGCCGGTGAATTTTGGCATCGCCGACAGCGCGATATTGACCTTGCCGGATGAACCACGAATTTTGAAATTGCAGGCTTTCTCGTAGATGCCGTCGGGCAGGTCGTTCTTGTCCATGATCTTCGTGAAGGTCCGCTTCGCGTCAAGATTCGACACCACGATACGCGCGCGGATTTCGTCACCGTTATCGAGAACGACACCGACGGCCTTGCGATTTTCCACCAGTACCTGTTGCACACCCGCGTTGGTGCGAATCTCACCACCATGTTCCTGCAAGGCGCCGGCAATCGCATTCGAGATGGCGCCCATGCCACCACGCGCGAGACCCCACGCGCCTACGCTGCCATCGACATCCCCCATGACGTGATGTAACAAAATGTAAGAGGAACCAGGCGAGTACACGCCGAGCGCCGTACCGATGATGCCCGGGCTGGCCATCGCTGATTTTATCAGGTCATTCTCAAAATAGTCGTCGAGATACTCAGCCGCGCTCATCGTGAAGAAGCGAACATATTCGTAAAGTTCCTTTTCACCCAAAGCCCAGAACTGCTTGGCCAGGTAAAGGAGTTCTTTGATATCCCGCGGCCGGAATGAGGTTGGATCGGGTGGAGTGCGCAGCAGCGTTTTGCGAATGAGGTGCGCGTAACGTGTCAAATCCGCCTGGAAACGATGCATCGCATCTGCGTCGTGCGGTGAGTGGCGCTTCAGTTCGAGGTGCGCTACTTCTTCGTCGTGATAGGAAAACAACCTCTCGTCGCCATCACCAAAATTTACAGTTCCAAGGTAAGGCACAAGCAGCAGGCCGTGCCGGCCGAGATCCAGGTCGCGATGCAACGCCTGGCGCATCATGCTGCAGACATACGAGCAATTAGAGTAGTGCCAGCCCTCGTGAAGCTCTCGGGTAACGGCCGCGCCGCCGATATAGTCGTTCTTTTCGACGACGACAACATTCAGTCCGGCCTTTGCGAGGTAAGCGGCATTCGTCAGGCCGTTATGACCTGCGCCAATAATGATTGCGTCGTAGTTATTCATCGCAGAATTTCACGCGCGGCATTGTGGCCCGCGCCGCCCATGATGCCGCCACCCGGATGACAACCTGCGCCGCAGAGGAACAGGCCAGGTACAGGTGTGCTGTATTGTGCAGCCTCATAAGTAGGCCGCATCATCAGCATCTGATCCATAGACAGTTCGGTGTGATGCCAGTGGCCACCGGTTACATGGTATTTGTCCTCCAGATCCGCAGGCGTTAGAAATTCGCTGTGAACGATCTGCTCACGGATGCCCGGTGCATATTGCGCAATTGTGTCAATGGTCCGCTCACAAACCTGCTGGCGATCTGCATCTGTCCAGCCGCCTTTGAGTCGATAGGGCACATACATGACGTGAGCCGACAGTACGTGTTGCCCGGCGGGTGCCAGTGATGCGTCTTGCAGGCTTGGAATCACAATTTCCATTACTGGGTTGGCCGGGCACTCGCCATACTTGGCATCGTCAAATGCAAACTCAATGGCATCCATATCTGGTGCAATTATCATTCGACCGTCAGGTTGCTCAAGTCCGTCGAACGCTGGTAACTCATTCAGTGCGAGGTGCAATTTCGCCACATAGCCATCGCAGCGCAAACGTCGGATTCGGTTCGTGAAGCCGATATCGAGATACTCGACGCCGACCAGGTCAAGAAATGTTTTTTGTGGATCGGTCGCCGAAATAACGCGACCAGCCTCGATCTTTTCGCCGCCCTCCAGTTGTACGCCCATTGCTTTCAGGCCATCAGTGCTGGCATCTATCAATATGCGATCGACCTTCGCGCCGCTTCTGATTTCGACGCCTGATTCTGTGGCCGACGCGCACAATGACCCGATCAGGCCATTAACCCCGCCGGCTGGGATGACATGTGCGCCCCTGGTTTCCTCTGCCAGGCGATAAAGCATCGCGAGCACCGCACCGTTGGGCGATCGCGGTGCGAGTTTCGAACCAATGAGTGCATCCCAGCTCAGCGTCGCCTTGAGGATGTCATTGTCGAAGTTTTCATCCATAAGGTCACGGGCAGGCAGAGATGCAACCCGCAGAAACTCCTGCATATCCTGTTTGCCGAGACGCCGAATGTTGAGGCCCACGTGTGCAAAGGTCAGCAGTTCCGTGACGCTGTTATTGCCGACGCGCGGCATCGTCTTGAGCCAGAAGGGTTTGAGCGCATCCGCAAATCGATGCATGAGTCGCGAGTATTTCCGGTACGTGTCCGAGTCGTCAGTACTGACTCCGCTGACAGAGTCCTGGTGCAATTTGACATGCTCTGCGTTGGCATTCAGCCCGATCGTTGGCAATGAATTCGAAGAGGTATCAAAGCCATGTGATGCAAGCTTGAGATCGCTGGCTATTTTCCGCGAGAAGTGGCTGACAGTGTGTGCGACAGACGCATGAAAGCCGGGATAGAATTCACGGTTTGCAGCAAGCCCGCCTGGTGCAGAGGATGCCTCGAGCACGAGTACGCGCTGGCCGCCCTGCGCCAGATAGGCAGCACAGACCAGGCCGTTGTGTCCCGCTCCAATAATGATTGAGTCGAACCGATCCAATCTTTTGCCCCGTTTTTATACTTATAAATGCAACACGTACGCTAGTCAGCATATTGCCGCAAGACTTCCGGGCCTACACGCAGAGGACAGCTCAAAAAGTGGTTCATTTGTGAAATGAGAATAGCGGCAGTGTGTTACAAGGATTTTCGCCAGACTGCCGGCCGATCAAGCGGCATATTCGAATTCATGGGGATCTGGCCACGTTTTTCATTGGCTCGGTAGGGACATGAACTTGAGTCGGGTTTTGATCTCTGTTGCCAAATCGGACATTCGCGGCTGAAGCCGCTCCCACAGTCTGGCTCGATCTGTGGGAGCGGCTTCAGCCGCGAATGCTAAATATCACGATTGGTCTTGAGTTTGTGGAAAAGCAATGGCGCCGACCAGGTTTCTAAATCGCGGCGATTCTCACGCAATCACAGGTATCGCAATGTGCCGTCTCTGCTTTCGATATCGACAGTACGCAGGATTTCCGCGTCGTAACTTCGCGACTCGACAGTGGTAACAGTCACGAAATCAGCATGCGCACCATCGTGGTCGATCTCCAGACGAATAAATCCACGGTAGCGTCCGTCCGTCCATATCACTTCCGCGTTGTTGGCGGCTTTTAGCTCATCGTAGTGCTTGAGTCCTTCCGGCCCTATTTCCAATAATCCCCGCGGCGCTGTGATGCCGGTTGCGCCGAGCTCGACACCCATCGATTCGCCGGCGTCGTCGTAGAGCTCGTTTTGCCAGTAAGTGTGGCTGTCGCCAGCAAGTACCAGCAAATCGTGTGCACCGGCATCCTTGCTGATTTGGTAGAAGCGTTCGCGAGCCACCGGATAGCCGTTCCATGCGTCAAGGTCGACCGGTAACCCCAGGTTGCCGAGCTGTGTCGCGGCATCAAGCTTCGCCAGCGCTCTGCCGTCGAGGTGGTTTCTGAGTTCGGCGAAAAACGGATTGCTAAGGTCTGGGGCGATGCGTCTTGCCATCACGGATTGACTGCCAATGATACGCCAGCGGCGATTCGCACGGACCGACTCGGCAAGTTCGTCTGCGAGAAACTGTTCCATCTTGTCGGACAGGATGTTGCGATCAGGCGCGCCGACGACCGTACTGATGAATTCGCGCGTGTCGGTCTCGCTTTTAATGTCATCCAGGTAATCTGCGATATCGATTTGTTTGCTACGACCGGTATGCCGGCTTTCCAGCGTGATCAGACTCGCAAGATCGCCAAACTTGTAGTGTCGCCAGTATTCTTCACGAGTACCGCCCATGCGTGGATCACGAATGGGCAGCCACTCGTAAAAGGCTTGCAGTGATGCGTCACGCCGCGTAATCCAATCCCCTTCGCCATCCTGGTGATTCTCGGCACCACCCATCCAGGGATCGTTCGCGGTCTCGTGATCATCCCAGAGCACGATTATCGGATGGCGGGCGTGCATTGCCTTTGAGCCCGAATCAGTCTTGTATTGTGCATGGCGTTGCCGATAGTCGGCTAATGTCACCGTTTCATGTGGCGGCTCATGATTGCGGTCGATGCGCCGGCCGGTTGGTCCGCCATCGCCTTCCGGACCGTACTCATAAATGTAATCGCCCAGGTGCACGACAAGATCTACCGCCGGGTCGTTCGCGATTACTTCGTAGGCGTTGAAAAAGCCGAACGAATATCTCGAGCAGGTGGCGACGGCCAGAACCAGGCGATCTACATGACCTGTGGGAAGCGTCTTTGTTTGGCCGACCGGCGATCGAATGCCCGCAAAGTCGAACTGATAGAAGTATTCCTGCCCGGGATTCAGATCTTCAACGACGACTTTGACCGTGTAATCGCGACTCATATCTGTCCTGTACTGGCCGCGAGCCACGACGTTTCGAAAATCTTCATCTGTTGCGACACGCCAATCGACGTCAGTCTGGCCATCCGTATTACTGACCCGTGTCCAGATAACAACACTCGTTGAATCCGGATCTCCACTGGCTATGCCGTGTAAGTAAGCCAGACCAGGATCGGCGTCAGGCGAGACGTCGGTCCGGCTGCAAGCCACCGGCAACAATAATGTGGATGAGACACCGATCAGTGCCTCCCTGCGTGTGAATTTTCTGCTCATACTGGCAATGACTCTATTATGGCGTCGACAAGCCGGCACGCTCGCTTGAATGAAGGCTTGTGTGCGTCGTTTGGAGAGGAGGTCGAGTCTTCGATCGACATCTTCGGAGGATACACGACTATAACAGCGTATTAGCGAGTCACTTCATTCCAGTCAATGTCATTATTTACTGCGTACTCTTTCAACACATCGACATATTCGTCCTTTTCATCTTGCAGCAGCCACAGCGCGTCGAACGCATTGAACATCAGGCGTGTCATGTCCGACTTCGTGTATTCGGACGCCTGCTGAAAAAGGACGAGCATGTTAGTCAGATAGCCAGTTTCAAATTCGGCGGGATCATCTGAGTTCAACGACACACACACACCCGCATCGTCCAATGCTCTGATTCGGTCAATATCCTGTGGTTCGGGATCGCTGGCGCGTTTGACCGGGCTGCCGGTGAGGCACATGCCACGTCGCGCGAGTTCCGCGACCAGTTTTGGATCATCAGAGGCATTCAGTCCGTGATCGATTCGGTCCATGCCGATAATATCCAGTGACTGCCAGATGTGTTTTACCGAGTCGCGTACGTCCACATCGTGGTGGCCAGTGAGGAAATATCCCTCTTCCCGGGCACGTGCGTAAACGTCCCTGAACTTTACCGGCGGGTTTCCGTATTCCGGTCCGGAATCCATTCCAAGCCCGATAATCTTGTCGCGCACCGCATGCGCCTGATCGAGCATTTCAAAAGCACTGGCAACGCTTCGTTCCCGGTTAATACACATGATGAGATTGACTGTTACGCCAAATTTTGCCCTGGCATCCCGCCGTCCATCGTCAATTCCCTTGAACATTTCATCGAATGGAATGCCTCTTGAGGTGTGCGCCTGCGGGTCAAAAAACAAATCGGCGTAGATGACATTATTTTCATGGAGTTTTTCGATCAGGTTATAAGTAGCATCGTAAAAGTCCTGTCGGGTCTGCATGACATTTTGTGATTTGAAATGGTGTTCCAGGAAGCCCATAAGGCCTGGTGGGCGGTCTGCCAACGACTGCTCGACCTCTGCAGCGGTCGTGAAGTAATCGATACCATTGCGATTGGTGATTTCGACAATGGTTTCGGCGCTCAGTGTGCCCTCAAGATGCAAATGCAGCTCTGCTTTAGGCATGCCGGCCAGAAAAGTTCGCATACCCTCAACTGAGTCGTGCGCGCGAACGTTCTGCGCGAGACATTCTGCGAGGAAAAAGAAGAGGGCGAAACTGACTGCGATATATGGAGTTGCGGCTTTCCGCAGGCGTGATTTCATTCCATATATTCCTGTCGTAAGGACGTCAGATGGCAGGGCACTCGCGGAGCAGTTCGTTCCAACCGACGCGAGACTCATAAAACGTTGCGCGCGCCTCGGCAACCCGATTACGAGCTGCGCGCTTTAACTCGACTGAGTAAGTACTGACCTGGGTTTTAAGCAATCGGTGATAGTCTTGCGCGGCGCTCTCCCAGTCCAGCAAATGTCCGCGCAGGCTGTCATACCGCGTCCGTACCTGGCTTTGTATATTTTCACCCAGCTCGAATGAGAAAGCGCTGTTGTCCGCGAGCCATCGAGTAAGGCGTGTTTCCTCACCGGCGAAGCGCGCAGCCAGAATACGAAAATTTGACACTCGTCGCAGATCCCAGGCGAGACCGAGTTTCTCCAAAATTGCTATCAGCCATTTGCTGGGATCAAACTGATACCAACGTACGCCGTTGCGGTAGTCAGCAGCGAATCGGTGATGAAAGTTATGATAACCCTCGCCGAAGTTGAACAATGCCGTAAACCAGTTGTCGCGCGCGCTTGAATCGATATCGTAAGTGGCCGTGCCGAAAGTGTGACAGACGGAATTGACGATAAATGTAGTGTGATAAACCAGTGTCAGCCGAAGCGCTACGGCGATCAGGAGTGCCCCCAGCAAGTGCCCGATCAGTACGCCGATCAGAGCGGGCGTGACGATGCCCGCTGCAACCGCCCATAAAAAGTAGTAGCGATGCTGATTCATGACGAGTGCGTCATTTTGCAGACGTGCGACATTGCCGTAATTCGTTTCGTGCTTCCAGAAAATCAACCAGCCGATGTGCGCGTAGAAAAAGCCTTTACGAATGGAGTAAGGGTCCCGGTCGGTGTCGACGAAGCGATGATGATCGTGGTGCTGGGCGGACCATTCAAGTGCAGATTGCTCGAAAGCAGCGGCGCCGAAAAAGAGCAGGAAAAAGCGAACCACGCGATTGGTTTTAAACGTAGCGTGGGCAAAAAGTCGGTGATAACCAACGGTTATGCTGAGCCCGGTGGCAGCGAAATAAAACAGAAATAAGGTTGCCTCGACGGCGGATATACCATAGTGGTAAACGTATACGGGCGCACCAATTAAGCCGGCCAAAGTCGTCACGGTGAAAAACACGATGTTCACCCAGTTGTTTTTTCTCGTCGCGGTAGCTGTCATACATTGTCTCAATGGATATTGTGTCGGTTTATGCTCGTCGGCATATCGTGGGATTGTACAACACAGACGCATGAAGGCGGAGGATTGCAGGCAAGAGATTTACTTTGCCGGTCGTGCCGATATTCACTAATAGAGTGTAAGCGGAGTTTCGATTACAGCGATATAAATATAGTGGCTTAAATTTGGAATTCAACTGCCTTCGTAAGCTCGACCCGTTCGACACGATTTCCCGTATTCATATCGATTTCTACGATCAATCCTGTGCCCGGAACTTAGAACTTGTTTTCGTTGGCCTCGGCATCGAGACGCTGCCACCGACTCCGAAATCAAAGCAATCGATCGAGTTGCTCCCGAACCTGCTCATCCCA
>CAYOHF010000047.1:0-19547 GCA_964403695.1 uncultured Woeseiaceae bacterium
ATACACGTCCTCAAATCCGGAGATTCACGATCTATCGGCACGGGCGACAAACATTTAAGGGCATGTTTTCAACATGCCCTTAAATGTTTGCAAAACACCAACCCACCACACCCGCTAAAACGAAGTCACCCGCCACCATCGGCCATGGCGAACTCGCCCGCTGGGCGGGCTCCTACAGGTTCAATTTCCTGTTTAGATATCGTCCGAAATCCCATACATTTCGTTCAAGGTAGGACAGCGGACCCTGTGTCGCATCTGGGGACCTTGTTGTCTGAAATACACTTTCTACTATCGGTCGATCTTCGCCGTTTACCCGGTGTAGCAGCGCCATAACGTCATCAATGTGTGCCTGCTTTATCCTGGCGCTATCCAGAATCTCACCTGGAATCGATACAGCCCAGCGAATGCGTGTCTTTTCCAGACCATCCGGCAATATCGACAAGTACCAGAGCATGTCCGGCTGCAACTGGATGGTTTGCGAGGGGAAGATATTGATTAACCAGGTGCGTAACCGGTCCGGACCCTGCAACCACGTATTCTGCGGGTGTGCCTGCACAGATCGTGGCCCTTCTTCGTCCTGCACGTAGTGATAGGCGAAAGCATCGCCACCAGGAAATAGCTCCGTGTGCTCCTCGGAGGAACCGTATTTACTAAACGAATTCCTGTGCACGCGATGCAGGTGATAAGCATCCATGAAATTCTCTACCAGGCATTTCCAGTTCGTATCCCAGGTTTCTTCCGCGGAAAACACCGGCACGTAGTCAGCTATCCGAAAATCACTGATCAGGCTCGTCAAATCACCTAAGCGTTCCGCTATCGATGTTGGCTTTGATCCTAACGAGACATAAACAAAACCCTCCCAGATCTCACAGGCGAGTTCATTCAACGAGTAATCATTGACATTAAAACCTGCTGTCTCCTGCATAAACGGCGCACCGATAAGACGGCCGTCGACGTCATAAGTCCACGAGTGGTATGGGCAACTGATGCGACTGACGTGTCCGTCGCCGCTGAGCAGGCATGCGGATCTGTGCCGGCAAACGTTTGCGAACGCTTTTACTGATCCATCCTTCTGCCTGATAGCAAATACCGGTGAATCGATTAGGTCGCGACAGATGAAGTCACCAGGTTTTGGCATTTCTGCCGTCCTGCCCAGGCATATCCATTCGCTGCGAAATATCCTGTCTATTTCGAGGTCGAGAATTTCCGGACTGTGATAAATGGCCGGCGGCAGGGTTCGCGCATTGCCGAAAGATACATTGGCGTTGTCTGACAGTAACTGCAGCAGTTTGTTAGCTGAATTCGGCACCGGGCAAACGCTGACTATTTTTTCTTTGGTATGTAGAGATCAGTCAGCGTTCCCTCGAATGCTTCGGCGGCGAAAGCCACCGTCTCCGATAATGTCGGGTGAGGATGAATAGTGAGGCCAATATCCGCGGCATCTGCGCCCATCTCGATAGCCAAACCGATTTCTGCGATCAGGTCACCAGCGTGCGGCCCAACGATGCCACCACCAAGCACGCGTCCCGTGCTCTTGTCGAACAGTAGCTTGGTAAAACCTTCATCACGCCCAATGGATAATGCCCGCCCACTGGCCGCCCACGGGAATCGGGATTTTTCGAATTTAATGCCATCCTGTTTCGCCTGCGTTTCAGTCAGGCCGACCCACGCGATTTCCGGGTCTGTATAGGCGACCGATGGAATGGTGCGGGCATCAAATGCGCTCTTCTCTCCGGCTGCAACTTCTGCCGCAACCTTGGCTTCATGTGACGCTTTGTGCGCAAGCATAGGCCCGGGAACAAGATCACCAATGGCAAAAATGTGCGGCACATTGGTCTGCATCTGTTTATTGACTTCGATAACGCCACGTTGATCAACCTTGACGCCGGCTTTCTCGCAATCCAGCTGACCACCATTCGGTCGCCGACCGACCGAGATCAGGACGCGATCGTATATTTCGTTCCCGGGGCCATTTTTGCCTTCGAAGGACACTTCGATTCCCGGCACCGTCGCCTGCATCCCGGTCACTTTGGTATCGAGCATAATTTTTTCATAACGCTGGTCGACGATCTTGCGAAATGGTCTGACCAGGTCTGGATCGGTGCCCGGCATCAATGCATTGGTCAATTCCACAACACTGACATCCGTGCCCAGCGCGCTGTAAACACAGGCCATCTCGAGACCAATGATGCCACCACCGACGACCAGCATTCTTTCGGGTAAAGGATCGAGTTCCAGTGCACCTGTTGAGTCAACGATCCGCGGATCTTCGGGTAATCCGGGCAGGCGAGTGCTTTCAGAGCCCGCTGCAATTATGCATTTCTCGAAACCGATCGTTTCGCCGTTATTCAGGATAAGTTGTTTAGGTGATGCAAACTTCGCGACGCCGTGCACCACTTTCACTTTGCGTTGCTTGGCCAGTTGTGTAATTCCGCCAGTCAGGCGACCGACAACTTCGTTTTTCCAGCCACGTAATGCCAGTGCATCAATCACAGGCTTGCCGAATTTCACGCCATGATCAGCCATCGCTGCAGCTTCATCGATGACTTTTGCTGCATGCAACAACGCTTTGGAAGGTATACAGCCGACATTGAGACATACGCCACCGAGTACGGGGTAACGCTCTATCAAAATCACCTGCAGACCAAGGTCGGCAGCGCGAAAAGCGGCGGTATAGCCGCCCGGCCCTGAACCTATCACGACAAGCTGAGCGCTGTGGGTTGATTCGGAGTCCGCTGTTGCCACAGCCGCTTCGACTGATGCTGTTGCAAGAGATGCCTTGGGATTAATGATCGCAGTGGATTCGATATCAGCTACTTCAGCTGTCACGGCTTCAATGGTGGCTACTTTATCGCCAGCGCTCACTTTGTCGCCAGTTCCAACCTCGATACTCACAATGACGCCCGCGTGCGTTGCGGGCACATCCATGGCGGCTTTGTCGGTTTCGAGAGTAACCAGCGCATCTTCAACGGCAACTGTGTCTCCAACGCTGACCAGAATCTCGATGACTTCTACATCGTCGAAGTCGCCGAGATCGGGCACGATCAGTTCAATTTTCTCCGCCACTAAACGACTGCCTCTAACAGGCCATCGACATCGGATAGCGTTTTGCTCAGGAAGGTAGTGAAGCGAACTGCGTAAGCGCCATCGATGACACGATGATCATAGGAGAAAGATAATGGCAACATGAGCCGAGGCGCGAATTGCTCGCCATCCCATACCGGCTGAATGGACGATCTAGATACGCCAAGGATCGCCACTTCGGGCGCATTCACAATCGGTGTGAATGCCGTACCGCCGATGCCGCCAAGGCTGGAAACTGTAAAACACGCACCTTGTAACTGGGTTACCTTGAGCTTACCGTCGCGCGCCAGCGCGGATAAATTGCCAAGTTCGCTTGCGAGTTCATAGACGTCCATCTTGTCCGCATCACGGATGACCGGCACCATCAGCCCGTTCTCGGTATCCGCCGCAAAACCAAGATGGAAGTACTTTTTGTAAACAAGCGACGTGCCATCTTCTGACAACGACGCGTTGACCTTGGGAAATTCTTTAAGTGCAGCGATGCAACCCTTCATGACAAAAGCGAGCGGCGTCAGGCCAATGCCTTTCTCTTTCGCCGGCCCTTTTAGCGCCTGCCGTTTTGCTTCAAGTTCGGTGATATCGGCCAGGTCGTGCTGTGTGACGTGTGGCACGTTGATCCAGCTTGCCTGTAGTCGTGGCCCGGATATTTTCTGGATACGCGTTAGTGGTTGCGGATCGATTTCACCAAATTTCGCAAAATCAATGCTCGGCACTTTTGGCAATCCGCCACCGGGCGCCGCCGTGGCACCCGTCAAAATCGCTTTTACAAATGCTTTTACGTCTTCATGCAGCACACGACTTTTCGGGCCGCTGGCTTTTACCTGAACGAGATTGACGCCCAGTTCGCGGGCAAGCTTGCGAACTGACGGGCCCGCATGCGCTTTGGAAAAACCTGCCTCGTCAATTGCGGGCAAGGTGCCCGTTGCAACCGGAGTCGTCGTCGCAACAGGCGCAGGCGGCTGTTCGACCGATGCGTCGGGTTTCGCGGCAACAGCGGGTGCGGTTTTCTGCGGCTCAACTGCGGCCGCAACAGCCACTGCATCAATAACGGCAATTGGCGACCCCTGCGACACTTTGTCGCCAACGGTAACCATAACGGACTCGATCTTTCCGCTGGCCGTTGCTGGAACGTCCATTGCCGCTTTGTCCGTCTCAAGCGTTACCAGTGGATCGTCGATCTGCACTTCGCTGCCGGCAGATACATGCACTTCAATCACTTCAACATCCGTGAAATCGCCGAGGTCAGGTACCGCAAGTGTTTGCGGACCGCCTGCGACCGTGTTTTCTGACGACGCAACAACCGTTGTTTCCCCAACCGACTGCTCTGACGATGCGACGACGGTTGTTTCTCCAACCGACTTCTCCGCAGCGAATGGAGATGGAACGATGACGGTTGCATCATGCTCAACAGTCATTTGCCCAATAACGTGACCAGCGGACACTTTATCGCCCGCTGAAACGGTGATTGCCGCGATCGTGCCAAAGGCCGGCGACGGCACATCCATTGCAGCTTTATCGGTCTCAATAGTGATGAGGCCATCTTCTTCGGCAACCTGTGCGCCGACGTCGACCAGGATTTCAATGACCTCGACCTCAGAAAATTCGCCCAGGTCAGGGACAACAATATCGATTGTCTCAGCCATCAGAGTGTTACCGGATCAGGCTTTTCAGGATCAATTCCATATTTCCTGATCGCCTCTGTGACTGTCTTCTGGTCCAGTGCGCCATCATCGGCCAGCGCTTTCAATGCCGTCACCGCGATATAGCGTTCATCAACCTCGAAAAACTGCCGCAATGCATCGCGGTCGTCACTGCGCCCGTAACCGTCTGTTCCCAGCGTGACGTAGCGACCCGGCATCCAGCGTTGCACCTGGTCCGGCACGATCTTCATGTAATCAGTTGCCGCAACATAGGGACCATTGCGGTCGGCCAGACAGTTTTCGAGATAGCATTTTCGTGGCTCGTCTTCGGGATGCAGTTGATTCCAGCGCTCCGTGGCCAGCGCGTCACGCCGCAGTTCGTTGAAACTGGTTACCGACCAGATATCCGAAGGTATGCCGAAATCGTCATGCAGTAATACGGCCGCAGCGAGCACCTCGCGCAAAATCGTACCGGAGCCCATGAGCTGCACGCGTATCTGACCCTGGCCACCCACCTGCAAGAGGTACATTCCTTTCAGAATGCCCTCCTCGACGCCATTCGGCATCGGCGGTTGAACATAGTTTTCATTCATACAGGTGATGTAAAAGAAAATGTTTTCCTGCTCGCCGATCATGCGGCGCAATCCGTCCTGAATGATGACGGCGAGTTCATAAGCGTAAGTCGGATCGTAGGACACGCAGTTAGGCACGGTCGATGCATTAAGCAGGCTATGACCGTCCTGATGTTGCAGGCCCTCACCGGCAAGCGTCGTCCGGCCCGCCGTACCGCCAATCAGAAATCCGCGTGCCTGCAGATCACCGCCAGCCCAGATAAAGTCACCAATCCTCTGGAAACCGAACATTGAGTAATAGATATAAAAGGGAATCGTCTGAATGTCGTGGTTGCTGTATGACGTACCCGACGCCAGCCAGGAACAAAACGCACCCGCTTCATTAATGCCTTCCTCAAGAATCTGACCTTTCTTATCCTCGCGGTAGTACATGAGCTGATCGGCATCCTGCGGCGTGTACAGCTGGCCTTTTGAAGAATAAATGCCAATCTGGCGAAACATGCCCTCCATGCCAAACGTGCGTGCCTCATCGGGAACAATCGGCACGACGTGTTTGCCTATCTTTTTATCTTTAATCAGCGTGGTGATAATGCGCACGAACGCCATCGTCGTCGATGCTTCACGCTCACCCGTTCCCTCAAGTTGAGTCTTGAATAGTTCCAGTGGCGGCACCGGCAGTGCAGTGGATTTTGTGCGACGTTGTGGCAGGAAACCGCCAAGCGCATTGCGCTGCTCGAGTAAATACTCGATCTCCGCACTGTCTGGCGCGGGCTTGCAAAAGGGCAGATCGTCGATGTCTTTGTCTGCTACCGGAATATTGAATCTATCGCGAAAATCCCTTATCGCTTCCAGATCAAGTTTCTTTGCTTGATGCGCAACATTTTGCCCTTCGCCGGCGTCTCCCATGCCATAACCTTTGACGGTCTTGGCGAGAATTACCGTCGGTTGCCCGGTGTGATTGACGGCGTTGTCGTAGGCCGCATATACCTTGCGCGGGTCATGGCCACCACGATTGAGACGCCAGATATCATCGTCCGACATATCGGCGACCATGGCGGCAGTCTCCGGATACTTGCCAAAGAAATGCTCGCGGACATAGTCGCCGCCCTTGGACTTGAAGTTCTGGTATTCGCCGTCCACACATTCTTCCATCACGCGACGCAATAACCCTTTCCTGTCCTCCGCGAGCAATGGGTCCCAGCGCGATCCCCAGATAACTTTTAAGACGTTCCAGCCCGCACCGCGAAATGCTGCCTCGAGTTCCTGGATAATCTTGCCATTGCCACGTACGGGTCCGTCCAGGCGTTGCAGATTGCAATTAACAACGAATATGAGATTGTCCAGCCCTTCGCGGACCGGCATGGTGATAGCGCCCATGGACTCAGGCTCATCCATTTCTCCGTCACCGAGAAAACACCAGATCTTGCGATCGCTTGGCGCGACCATTTCGCGATGTTCCAGGTAGCGCATGAAGCGCGCCTGGTAAATTGCCATCATCGGCCCAAGGCCCATCGAAACCGTGGGGAACTGCCAGAATTCCGGCATCAACCACGGATGTGGATAAGACGACAAGCCGTCACCACCGACCTCCTGACGAAAGCGCGTTAGTTGACCCTCATTCAGCCGCCCTTCCAGGAAGGCGCGCGAATAGATCCCGGGAGAAGAATGTCCCTGCATGAACACCATGTCACCGCCCTGCTTCTCGGTCGGCGCACGCCAGAAATGATTGAAGCCAACTTCGTAGAGTGTGGCCGAAGACGCGTAACTGGAAATATGACCGCCATATTCCGTGTTCTTGCGGTTGGCCTGTACCACCATCGCCATGGCGTTCCAGCGGATATAGGCCTCAATTCGACGCTCAATCGACCTGTCACCCGGATACTCCGGCTGGCGGCCTGTGGGAATTGTGTTGAGGTACGCCGTGTTCGGCGCATAGGGCAGATACGCGCCCGAACGACGCGCAAAATCAATCATCTGGTTCAACAGGAAATGCGCCCGGTCCGGGCCGTGTTTGCCTAAGACTGAGTCAATGGACTCCAGCCACTCTCGCGTTTCGGTCGGGTCAATATCGTCAAATCTGCTGAATTCGCTCATAAATCGTCCATAAACATGCCGCCCCTGACATTGCAGGGAGTTACGGCGTGAATTCGGTCAGGTGTCCTGCTAGGATCACCGCTCAATCGTGCTCGGACCAAGCCGACATTTGCACCAGCTACGGGTGCAATATCCCGGTTACATGTCCGGCGACATCTTCTTTGTAACGCACATTATGGCCCAAGCCGGGCGAAAAAGGTTAATACTCAGATGGGGAGCCTCCTTTCCGATAAATACAAAAACAACATCCCGAAAATCACCCAAAGCACAGGAAGACCTGGCAACAAGGTGATCACCGGCATTGATCAGCTGCTCCTGATTCTGCCGAAGAAGGTCCCCTCGCCCTTGTGGCGTAAGGTGCCCCAGGGCAACAAAGTGCAGTCATTGCTGCGTCGCAAGGGCGCTCAAGGCGTGCCGGCTGTGTCTACGCATCTGCCCAACAAACGCCAGACAACCATTAGTGTCGGCAAGGTTGATCCGCGGTCAGATGCGTTCGAGATGCTAACTTTCGCCCGGAAAATGGTCGCCGCGGCCACCTCAGAGAAGGCTGGCATACTCGGTATCTGGGTACTCGGATTTGATAAAGAGGAGCAGGAATTGTTGGTTGCGCGCGTAACCGCCGCTGCCCTGGCCGCAGCTTTTGCGCTGCCCGAGTTCAAGTCTAAATCACCGCCTGTGAAGCTGAAAAGCATCAAAGTAATCGGCCTTGAAGATAAGGTCGATTTGAGTCGCGTAACAGCCGAGGCAGAGGGTAATAATCTCGCGCGCTGGTTGACCGCCCTGCCGGCAAACAAGCTCGATGCCGTAAGCTACGTGCAGTTACTAAAGGAAATGTCAGCGCAACAGGGCTGGGAATTCAAGAAGTATGGTGTCCGGGAACTGGAAAAAATGGGTGCCGGTGCATTTCTTGCCGTAGCGCAGGGAAATGACAATGACAGTGCTGCAATCGTGCGCTTGCGCTATCGCCCGGACAGCAAGACTGCGAAACCTGCGCTAAGCCTGGTCGGCAAGGGAATTATTTTCGATACGGGTGGCACGAACCTGAAGCCTTTTACGTCTATGCTCGATATGCATATTGATATGGGTGGTAGTGCGGTCGCCGTCGGTAGTTTGCTGACCATCTCCAAACTTGGCTTACCGGTACCCGTCGACTGCTGGCTGGCCATAACGGAAAACAGAACAGGTCCAAATGCATACAAGTCCCAGGATGTTGTCACCGCACTGAATGGCAAGACAATTCAAAGTATTCACACAGATGCAGAAGGCCGCATGGCGCTTGCTGACACATTGGTGCTGGCCGGAGAAGATAAACCTGACCTCATCATTGACTACGCTACATTGACCGGTGCATGCATGACTGCGGTAACGACTCGCTATAGCGGCGTTTTTACCAATCGAGCGGACTTGCATCCAGTGCTGAAACGAGCCGGAAAAGAAAGCGGAGAGCGAGTGTGGCCATTTCCTATCGGCAAGGAATTCCTCGATGACCTGAAAAGTGACACCGCTGACATCATGCAGTGTTCGCCAAACGGCGGCGGCGACCATATTCTCGCAGCGAGTTTTTTGCAGGAGTTTGTCGACGACAAAATTCCATGGGTTCACATGGATCTGAGCGCTTGCAGTCGTAAAGGCGGCCTCGCCCATATACCAACGGAAATTACCGGTTTTGGTGTGCGCTACACGCTGCATCTGATCATCGAGAAAAATATGCTCAGTGACGCAAAATAGCAATGGGCTACGTGATCCTGTGACCCATTCATTTTCGATTGCGGAACGTTTCCGCAGCTTTTTGCCTGTTGTCGTTGACGTTGAAACCGGCGGTTTCAATTGCAGAACGGATGCATTGCTTGAAATTGCGGCTGTCTTTATTGACCCGCAGGAAGACGGCACGCTAATGCGTGGAGAAACTATTCGCTATCACGTCAAACCGTTCGAAGGGTCAAACATGGAACCTGCGTCACTCGCGGTAAACGGTATCGATCCTCACCATCCGCTGCGCCCCGCGATTGATGAGCGGGATGCAATGCAAAGAATTTTTCGTGAAGTCCGCCGCGCCGTACGCGACACTCGCTGCACACGTGCAATCCTGGTGGGTCACAACGCTGCATTTGACCTCGGTTTTCTAAACCAGGCTGTTGAGCGCAATGCAATCAAACGCAATCCGTTTCATCCGTTCAGTTGTTTCGATACGGCGACACTTTGCGGTGTAGCCTACGGCCAGACAGTACTCGCCCGTGCCGTAAAAGCTGCAGGAATGGCCTGGGATGAAAGCTCTGCGCACTCAGCCGCGTATGATGCAGAAATAACGACTGACGTGTTCTGCGATATTGTGAATCGTTTTCAGCCAGTGTATGAGTCAAAAAAGCCACAGGATTGGACCGAGCCGGTGGATTTCCGAGACGCGGAAGAATAAAAGAGTTTTGTGGGAGCGGCTTCAGTCGCGGAAGAATAAAAAAATATTGTGGGAGCGGCTTCAGCCGCGAATGCTCAACCTACGCACAATTCATAGCATTCGCGGCTGAAGCCGCTCCCACGATACGTTTCAACAACTACAATCTATCGGGTCTCGCTCAGGCGCTCGTATTTCGCGAATTCTGCCGTTGGCTCAAATTGATCGGAATTGGCATCGACTTTCGGGTCGGTGCAGCCGCTGGTCGGCCAATGTAGAAGCCTTGCGCCATATCGATGCCGAGATCGCCAAGTAGCGCAAGCGTCGGGCCGCTTTGCACGTACTCCGCGATAATTTTCATGCCCGCTTCCTGGCCGATTTCGGCAATCAGGCGAATCATCTTCTGGTCCACCGGCTTATCGACGATATCTTTGATGAAACAACCGTCAATTTTAATGTAATCAACTGGCAGTCTTTGCAAGTAGCTGAATGAGCTGTAGCCGGTGCCAAAATCGTCGAGTGCGAGTTCACAACCGAGCTTTCTCAACGACGCAATCTGCCGTTCGACAAAGCTGAGGTGGCGCACCGCCAGGCTTTCTGTAATTTCAAAAATAACTGAGCTCGCTGGCACACAGTTCTTTTCCAGATGCAGCTGAACATACTCGGTGAGGTCCTCGGTCTCGAAGGCATTCGCAGACAGGTTAATGGAGAATCTCAGGTCAGGCCGCTCCCGTCGATACTCGGCAAGTGACCTGATTGCGTTTTTGACCATCCAGGTATCGATTTCCGCCATCAGACCAAAGCGCACGGCCGCAGGCAGGAAGGCATCAGGTGAAATCAACTTACCGTTCTCACCAGCCATTCTCAGCAACACCTCGTGGTGAGTAATACGCCCTGAAGCAATATGTACGATCGGCTGATAGCGAAGCACAAACGAATCGTTATCAATTGCGTCGCGAAGTTTGCTGACCCAGCCAACGTCTGCAACCATCTTTTCGGCTTCACGTTCGGACATGTTGTAAAACTGCAATCGATTTCGACCGTTAACCTTGGCCTCACGACACGCAATATCTGCCTGAGCAAATATTTCGTCATGATCGAACTTGTCTGATGTAATCATTGCAATACCGATACTGCAATGAACATGGAAAACATTGTCATTTTCAACATGTGCCAGGCGGCGCATATCCTCGAGTATCGTTTCTGCCAGCTCCCTGGCCTTGCGTTTCCTTGAGCCACTGACGAGTACGGCAAACTCATCACCACCAAATCGGGCGACAATTCCGTGGCCTTCCGTTGTCCTTGTCAGTTGGTCCGCAACCTTTCTTATCAAACGATCTCCAGCCGGATGTCCACAGGTATCGTTTACATACTTAAATTGATCCAGATCGATAAACAACAGCGCACTTGTAAACTCGTTGACAGTTACGTTGTCGATTTCCTTTTTCAGTTCTTCGACCAGGCGACGACGATTGAATAGGCCGGTAAGCACATCATGGTTAGCCAGCCGAAGAAGCCTTGCATCACGCTCTCCAAGCGCCGATGCCGTCGACTCCAGCGCCTCGACGATCTCTGAGATTTCGCGATGTTCGGCAGGCTTGAACTCAACTGCCAGGTTTCCTTTCGCCAACTCTGATATCGGCTGCTGCAAATCAGAAAGCGCAGTCAATGCGCGTTGCAGGTATCTTCGCCCGAGAAACCCGGAACCGATCAGCAATAACAGCAGAATGCTGACGGCAATCTTGATATTGAATAAAAGCCGATCATGAAAAAGAGAGAAGTCCAGTTCAAGCCCGACAAATCCAACCAGTTCTACAGATCTGTTTGATGGATCCGCCACGAGGTCGAAATCAAAGAGACCATCACTGGTGATCGATTCGGTCCACACCGGAGCAAGAATCTGGAACGCCCGGGCGTTCATGAAGCGACTGTTTACCTGGTACGGCGCCTCAGCGCCAACAAGCTGGCCCAACTCCCCGAGCTCACTTTCATCCAATCCTGCCGCTTCCTGAGCCGTATCCGTGCCGTTCTCCAGAGAGAACAGGATTGAGCCATTTTTCCGATAGTAATTGACCCGATCAATTTCCGGGTATTTATCAACAAAACTTTCAAGCCGCAGCATGACTTCGTTGTCATCCGGCAGGTACAGTGGCGCACCGAGTTCGTTAAGTTCCTCTGTCCACTGCATCGCCCAACGACTGTAGTTATCTTGCAGGACCCACTGGCCACCCCAGTACAAACCGGCAATTGCCAATGTACCGATAATCGCCGTAATAATTATTTGCAACGAAAGAATTTCGTTAATCAGGACACGTTTGCCTTTGCCTCGCGCCGGACGCAAGGATGCGATTACATCTGTTCCCACACCAAAAAGCGTGTTGAACCACATTTTCATTTGACGTCCGCCACAGAAACATCAACATTTGACTGATCGACTTCGAGGCCAAACGACAGAATCAGGTCGGGATTGGTCTTGATTTCGATAGCCGTTAACTTGCTGACCGGAGGTAGTGACTGTGCGTTTTCGTTTAGGAACGAATCCAGAACGACGACGATTGTCGAAGCAATGTCTGTTGGAACTGCGCTCGCGCTGAATAAAGCGCCGTGGCTGAGCAGTGATTCATTGAACACGGCAACCTGGACCCGATGTTGAGATGCGTAATCCATCATTTCGTCAAGGACTGTGCGACTCAGAATCCTGTTGTCGGGAAACAGCAAAAAACCATCTATATCCCTGGTCAGGCGGTTGAACAGGTAGAGCGTCTCCCGGTCAGAGCTTGCAATTGCGTAGTGAAACTTGATGCCCTCTGCCGCCATCGCTAATTCGGCCTCGGCGATCAATTCATCATGTCCTGCGCCAATGATCGCGCCAACGTTTCTGAGACCGGGGTTCAGCTTTCGCCAGGCATCTATTTGTAATTCAATCGGCGGCAATACGGCAACGCCCTTTACACTTTCTGACAACAGATCATTATCACCAAAATTGAAAACCTGGCTGAACACGACCGGCGCGGTAGCGAACCGCTTGGCGGCCCTGGCTGCCGGCATACCAATCGCGATAACGGCGCTGGCGCCGGACTCCGCGATTGAGGCGAATGCTTCCTTCGGCGTTCGGCTGCGATCACTGAGATCGTATACCTCGTAGTTTTTCAAGTGCTGACCAAGAGCGTTTGCTACATCAGAATAGGCAGGCATGCGGTCGCTCAGAACCACGGCAACAAGCTCAACGATTGGCTCCAGCGGTGGTGGCGGCGACGGAACAACTGGTTCCGGCACGACAATCGGTGCAGGCTCCACCGGCAGGACTGGCTCCGCTACAGCGACGGGTTCTGGCTCGATTTCGGGAATCGTGGTCGTCACCGGCGGTGGCGGCTCGGGAAACAATATCGAGCATCCCGACAAAACAAACAGCAACAACAGCAGCGAAGATCGAGTGATCATTCCACGCATCAGTTCAGACTTTTCCATTCGAAAGAACTCCGCCGTTCCGTTTGCTGTTGATTGTCATCGGTAGCAAACAGGTTGCGCCGACACAATTTTCCTTGAGGGAACTACTATAAGGAACAGGCCGGAACCAAGCAGTGATACGCGTCTCAGTTGTTCGCCGATTGAACATAAAACGGAAAATAAGCGGCGGTTAAATTGCAGCAGAATTGAGCAATTTCAGGTCATAGATGACCATATCGCGGAGAGGATATGATCATGGCCGCAAGCCGGGAATTGCGACATTAAAAACTGTAGTACTTTCAGCTTATTCGAAGCCTAAAAACTGTAGCAGGGTTTCGTAGGAGCCCGCCGAGCGGGCGACAAACATTTGCAGACATGTCTGCAAATGTTTGCAAAACACGAGCCCACTACACCCGCACAAAAGATGGCACCTGCCGGGCAACAGATAATCACGATAATCGAGCATCAATCGCCCGCTGGGCGGGCTCCTACAGCGTCTTTATCAGGATCTTCCCGGAATCAGGGACTCAGGCCTCGTCGTTAGACGCCTTGCCTCCATCCAGCAATTCTTTCAACTCGCCCGAATGGTACATCTCTATAACGATATCGCAGCCACCGACCAACTCTCCATCCACATAGAGCTGTGGGAATGTCGGCCAATTTGAGTAGGTTTTCAGACCCTGGCGAACCTCTTCATCATCGAAGATATTGACGTAGGAAAATGGCTGGCCAATGGCTTTAAGTGCTGCAACAGTCTGCCCTGAAAAACCGCATTGCGGGAAATCAGGCGAACCTTTCATATAAAGAAGGATGTGATTGTTGTTCAGCTGCTCTTTAATTTTTTCATTTATGTCCACACTTGCACTCACTTTTCATAGGTTGCGATTGATTCAGGTCGATATGATTCCGAAACAGGCGAATTCAATACCGCTCAAAGATTTGTATTCACTATCATTCGATTGTTCACACCACCAACATTATTCGTACTGCTGGCGATTTGCACGGCACGGTCACGGACCTGGTAACTGCCTACCGTACCACTTAATGTCACCTTCCGGTCTACTGTGCGAATGCCAATCGGGTACTGGCTTACAGCCGTATCCGCGCTGAATTGCTGCCGAATGGATGCTGAAATTGCGTCATCCTGTGCCATCTCGGCCGAACTACGATCGGGCGCAGCAGCACTCATGTCACTCGAGGTGTTATTACCGAGCAACATTGAGGTACATCCTGCCAGCCCCACCATCAGCAGCGCCGTAATTGCGACTCGCATCTGTCTTCCTGATTGAATTTACGATTGAATTTACGGTTGAATTTACAATCCTTCTGCTATTGTACTGAAGTGTCGGCCCGGACTACACCCTGCGCCCCGGAAGCAGACCAATGACCTGCCATTGCTGCTCCGTAGTCATCGATGCCCACGCCACAATCTCCGCCAGGCTGCGTTTGCAGCCAACGCACAGGTCTTGCTCATTTAGCGTGCAAGTCTGTACACAGGGCGAGGCAGGGAAACCTGGTCTCGGCGGGTTGGGCGGTGGGCTGGTCATTTTCAGATCGAATCCATTGAGGTTTAGAGATTGAATATTTTTACCTTTTAATTCAATCGGTTATCGGCTCCTCGCCGATGCGATGCAGAACCTGCCAGGTACTAATCAAATTCCTGCAAATACAGGGGTCACACTCTATAATAGGCGGCTTGCCTTTGTGTAGGACGAAGGCAGCGCTTCCCGGACAAGAGCTCCGAGCGATAAATAACTAATAATCCTCTGGGAGAATAAAACATGAATCCATTGAATAGTGTACGAGGCACGATCATTGGCGGCTTCGTGCTGGCCATCATCATTGTCGTGATCGCCGGCGATAGCCATATGCCCGCGGCGATGCCCATCAATGCCATCATGATCTGGCTGCATGTTTTCTCCGGAATAATCTGGATAGGCCTGCTGTACTATTTCAACTTCGTTCAGGTGCCTGCCCTGGCCGATGCCGCCGCTGATGATGGCGGCCCCGGTGGCGCCGGCATCACCAAATACGTCGCACCACGCGCTTTGTTCTGGTTTCGCTGGGGTGCTCTGGCCACCTGGCTGACCGGCGCCTTGTTCCTGCTGCACCGTGGCATGCTTGACGACGCATTTGCGCTCGGACAGCTAACCGAATCCACCAATTCTTATGCGCTGACCATCGGCATTGGCGCATGGCTGGGCACGATTATGCTTTTCAACGTATGGGTATTGATCTGGCCGAACCAAAAGAAAATTCTGGGCATGGTTGAGGCCAGCGCAGATGAAATCGCGAAAGGGAAACGTATCGCATTCCTCGCATCACGCACCAATACGTTGTTATCAATTCCGTTGATAATGAGCATGGTTGGAGCCGGACACGGTTTCTTCATGTAAATTCGCAAGCGATTCAATTTGGACAAGCCCGGCCACGTGCCGGGCTTTTTATGGCGATAAAAAAGATGACCAGTCCCTTTCAACTTTCCGCTGCGATAACAGCCAACGTCAGTAACGCACTTCAGGAAGACCTCGGCGGCGGTGACCTGACAGCTATGCTGATCCAGGAGTCAGCGCTTGCGAGGGCAATCATCATATCAAGGCAACCGATGACCATGGCGGGCCAGCCCTGGCTAACGGAAGTATTTCGACAAATTGACGATAAAGTCGCTATTGAATGGCTGTTTAACGACGGCGATGAAGTACCAGCCGATGCCGAGATCTGTATTCTGACAGGACCTGCGCGAGCAATCCTGAGTGGCGAAAGAACCGCGCTCAATTTTTTACAATCGCTCTCCGCGACCGCAACGCTTACTGCACGGTATGTCGATGCCGTTAAAGACTCGAAAGTAAGAATTCTCGATACGCGAAAAACTATTCCAGGATTACGTCTGGCACAAAAATACGCGGTTCGTTGTGGGGGTGGCGATAATCATCGCATCGGCCTTTTCGATGCAATCCTGATCAAAGAAAACCATATCCTGAGCGCCGGTGGCGTTGCAGCTGCAATTCATATCTCGCGCCAGGAACACGGTGACTTGCCAATAGAGATCGAGGTCGAATCAATTTCCGAGTTGCAGGAAGTTCTGGCGGCAGGTGCCGACCGTGTTTTGCTCGATAACTTTGATGTATACGACCTGCAAAGAGCGGTCGAAATTAACCAGCTCGAAGGAAAACCGCCCGCAGAACTGGAAGCATCGGGTGGCGTTACGCTGGAAGATCTGCCAAAGATTGCGGAAACGGGTGTCGACTATATTTCGGTTGGGGCATTGACGAAAAATATTAATGCAGTCGATCTTTCTATGCGATTTGATTTCACTTAGCGATCTGTTGAAATTAATTGGCTCATACAACAGCGCGGACAATCAGAAATAAAACGGAAGGCGCCAGCAAACAGCCAACGCCCGTATAAAAAGTTGCTGTCATAGCGCCATAAGGCACCAGTTTTGGATCGGTAGCCGCCAATCCGCCCGCCACGCCGCTGGTGGTTCCCATCAATCCACCGTAGATCAATGCAGCATGCGGATTATTCAGGCCGATACGCGGCGCTATAAACGGCGTCGCTATCATTACGAGAACGGATTTCGTCAGTCCTGCCGCAACACTCAAAGCGATAACGCCACTCTCCGCGCCCAATGCCGTTCCGGTCACCGGGCCGACAATGTACGTGGCGGCACCTGCTCCAATCGTACTTATTGATACGGCATCCGTATAGCCAAACATAATCGCCACGACCGCGCCGACAAAAAACGACAACACGACACCGATAAGTATAGAAACAGCGCCGACGAAGCCGGCGCGTTTCAACGCACCAACATCCGCACCGAAGGCAGTTGCAACAATAGCGAAATCGCGAAACATTGCGCCGCCCATAATGCCGACGCCTGCAAGGAGGCTGAAATCTGCTATTCCCTGCTTGCCGCCGGTTATCGATCCACCGACATATGCCAGAACCAGGCCCAATGTGATCGCAATCGCCGAGCCATGGATGTGACCGCGAGTCAGTCGTCCGGATATCAGGTAAGAAAACCACACCAGCACACCGACAAAAAGAAATGCAGTAATTAAGCCATTCTTTGCAAGAACGTTCGCCAGAGACTCAGGAATCATCCTGTTCTCCATCACCGAACCGGGCCAGTACGGGAATCATCGCAAAGCTGGCAGCGACCGCGGCGACTCCCGCCACAATAGCGAGCCAGCCGCTTGATAAAGCGGCGATTACGTTCTGTTTAGCTGCCATGGCGACAACTATTGGAATATACATCGCGCTCCAGAAGCCTATCCCGGATTCTGTTATTGGATTGAGTTTGAGCTTGTGCGAGGATAAATTTGAAAGGAAAATCAGCATTAACATGGCAATGCCAACACCGCCGACATTTGCCTGCACACCGATCAGATCGCCTAGAATGTCACCGACGAAAACGCCTGTGAGCATGCAAAACGACAACAAGGCGACGCCATAAATCACCACGATTATTCTCCTCATGAAACGACGCTGTATGATGCCCTCAATACCGAGAAAATACGATGCCGAAACCGGACTTCAACCTCTACACACACTTCGAAAAGCAATTCGCAGCACACGCGAATGACGAACTATTGTGCACGGAAAAAGATCGATCTTACGCTTACTCAGAGATCGAACAACGAACAGCGCAGATTGCCTGCTTCCTGACAGATCTCGGCATATCCCCCGGAGATCGCGTTTCTGTTCAGGTTGCGAAATCTGCAGAATCTCTTTGCCTCTATCTCGCCTGCCTGCGCGCCGGGTTTGTCTATCATCCGATGAATATGGGCTACAAAAGCAGAGAGCTCGAATACTTTCTAACAGACGCAGCACCTGCGATCGTCTTTTGCGATGCTCGCAGCGAAGTCGCCATTAGGGGACTCGCAGATAACATCGGCATCGAGCATTTGTTGACACTGAACAAGGATGGTGAAGGCACACTCTGGGAGCGCTCGAACAACCATCCGAAAACCTTTGATACTGTACCGCGCGCAAGTACCGACCTTGCCGCACTGCTCTATTCCTCTGGTACAACCGGCGTG
Source organism: uncultured Woeseiaceae bacterium (assembly GCA_964403695.1). Lineage (GTDB taxonomy): Bacteria > Pseudomonadota > Gammaproteobacteria > Steroidobacterales > Woeseiaceae > SZUA-117. Next base: position 18,272 of record CAYOHF010000047.1, read on the forward strand.
CCGAAAGGAATCATGCTCACGCATGGCAACTTGTTGAGCAACACAGAATCGTTAGTCGACGCCTGGGGATTTACCGCTTCTGACAGGCTGTTACACGCCCTGCCAATTTTTCACGTGCATGGATTATTCGTTGCCATCGGCTGCGTATTGCTGAGCGGCGCCAGTATGCGCTGGTTACCTGGATACAATGTGCGCCAGGTGCTTCGTTATTTACCGGAGTGCACGGTGATGATGGGTGTTCCAACCTATTACACGCGCCTGCTGGATAAAACATCATTTACAGCCGACATCGCGAGGAATGTACGTTTGTTTGTTTCGGGCTCAGCGCCTCTGCTCACGGAAACTTTCTTCGATTTTGAAACCCGCACAGGGCAGCGAATTCTTGAACGCTACGGCATGACCGAGACGAACATGAATACTTCCAATCCCCTGCATGGTGAACGTAAGGCAGGCACCGTTGGCCCGCCACTGCCGGGCGTTAGCGTACGAATAACCGACGACAAGGGCGTCGTTCTCAAAGCCGGGGAAGTCGGTAACCTGCAGGTCCATGGCCCGAATGTATTCTCCAGCTATTGGAAAATGCCGGACAAAACCAAGCAGGATTTTACCGAAGATGGGTTCTTCCAGACGGGTGACAAGGGTTTTATCGATCAGGACGGTTATGTGTCAATAGTCGGCAGAGCCAAGGATGTGGTGATAAGCGGCGGCCTTAACGTATACCCGAAGGAAGTTGAATTATTCATTGATGAACTGCCAGGAGTAAAGGAATCGGCTGTTATTGGCGTTCCTCACACTGATCTCGGAGAAGCAGTCGTCGCTGTCGTGGTAAAGGAATCAGACAGTCAGGCCAGCGAAAAAGAAGTCATCAACGCCTGTAAGAAATCGCTGGCAAATTTCAAAACGCCAAAGCGTGTTGTATTTGTTGATGAGTTACCGCGAAACACGATGTCGAAGGTACAGAAAAATGTCTTGCGCGAAGATTACGCTGACTTGCTCGGTAAATGATTGCGGAAGATATTGTACGTAAGTCATTCTCATTCGCGGCTGAAGCCGCTCCCACGGGCTTCTGCCAGTCCCACAGAACCCTACCAACTTAAGAAATAGCTGTGGTGGCCTTCATCAAAATTTTTCAGAGCACTAACACTCTGTGGGAGCGGCTTCAGCCGCGAACCCCCGCGTAAGTCACCCTCATTCGCGGCTAAAGCCGCTCCCACAGGTTTTTGCCAGTCCCACAGAACCCTACCAACTTAAGAAATAGCTGTGGTGGCCTTCATCA
>CAYOHF010000047.1:19647-23498 GCA_964403695.1 uncultured Woeseiaceae bacterium
GTGAATCCCCGCGTAAGTCACCCTCATTCGCGGCTAAAGCCGCTCCCACAGGTTTTTGCCAATCCCACAGAACTCTACTAACTTAAGAAATAGCTGTGGTGGCTTTCGTCAAAATTTTTCAGAGCACTAACACTCTGTGGGAGCGGCTTCAGCCGTGAATCCCCGCGTAAGTCACCCTCATTCGCGGCTAAAGCCGCTCCCACAGGTTTCTGCCAATTCCACAGAACTCTACTAACCTTGAAAAAGACCGGGGTGACTATCATCAGTTATTAGTTCGGAGAACTAACGTGCTGTGGGAGCGGCTTCAGCCGCGAACCTCCGCCTGCCACCGTCGCCACATTAGATCCCATAACGGATAGTCTTCGATATCGGACACGATCCCTCCCCTAACCGGATTGGCAACGACGTAATTGCCGATTGCTTCCAAAGACTCATCAACTCTCAATGTCCGATCGTGATAGCCCGGTTGCCATATCGCGCCGGAACGATTCCGAATGTTGTTAATTCGCCGGGCTGACCGCCCTTTTACAAGCTGAATGATTAATGACAATGGGCAGCGCCGCAGCTGAAACAACCAGTGCAGGTGATCTGGCATAACTACATAGGCGTAGGTACGAGTGGCCTCCGCTTCATCTGCTCGCCTAATTTCACTTGCGACGATTTTACCAAGCTCAGTGTTCTTGAATGTCGGTTCTCTTGCCGCGCAGGTCGTCGTTACCAGGTAGATATGCCCACTTGAAGAATGGCGGTGTCTGCGAAGATCATTGCTGTGACTTTTGCGCAGTGCCATTGCCTGATCATGGCGCAGGTTTACTCCAGTATGAATCGCAATTTCCAGGCAATTCGCGGCTAAAGCCGCTCCCACAGCTTGGTAGTGGATCAATGCAACTCGCAGCTAAAGCAGCTCCAACAGCACGGTAGTGGAATTATGCAATTCGCGGCTGAAGCCGCTCCCACAGTTTGGTAGTGGATCGATGCAATTCGCGGCTGAAGCCGCTCCCACAGCTTGCTCGTGGGGTTGGGTTGCTAGCCGGGGTTTGTCGTACCCGGGGCTTCCGAGACGGCGCGGGTTACGCGTTTGGGTTCGGAGACGCCGTAGCCCTGCGCATAGTCGACGCCCATACCTTTGAGCATCGTGATGATTTCTTCATTCTCGGCGAACTCGGCGATAGTCTTTTTGCCGGTGAGATGTCCAATTTCATTAATCGAACGAACCATTTCCCTGTCAATCGGGTCATGGAGAATTTCCTTAACAAAGCTTCCGTCGATTTTGAGAAAATCAACGGGGAAGTGCTTCAGGTAACCGAATGATGACAACCCGGTGCCAAAATCATCGAGTGCGAATTTACAACCGAGCTCCTTCAAGGCGTTAATGAATCGATTTGCCTGTGAGTAACTTGCGATTGCCGCCGTTTCCGTAATTTCGAAACAGATTTTAGTAGCATCCAGGCCGCTCATCTGGAATTGCTCAACGACGAACGGCAAGAATTTCTCATCACTGAAACTTTGCCCGGACAGGTTAATGGAGCAAAGCGCCAGTCGCTCACGCTCGTCGGCCTCGGACACCAGCCAACGGAATGCATTCTTTATGACCCAGCGATCGATGTTCGGTGTAATGCTGTAGCGTTCGGCCGCCTCGATAAAGAGGCCGGGCGCGATGATGCCACCGTTTTCGTCACGCATGCGCAGGAGAATTTCATAGTGCGCACCCTCTTCCGGCGTTTGCAACGGCAAAATCGTTTGACGAAACAGCTCGAAACGGTTTTCCTCAAGCGCATTATTAATGCGTGCGGCCCATTGCATCTCACGGCGACGACGCATCAGGTCGATATCGTTTTCCTGGTAACTGTGGATGCGATTGCGACCTGATTCCTTGGCTGTCGCACAGGCACTATCCGCTGCACTCATTAACGCAGCGACATCTTCATTGTCTGCAGTAATGGGCACCACGCCGATACTTACACCCAATCGAAAACTGCGATCGTCCCACATGAATTTGAATTCGCCGACAGCAACCCGCAATGCTTCTGCGGTCTCAATCGCCTGCTCCAGACTGCAACTTTCAAGCAAAACGCCAAATTCGTCGCCGCCCAGCCGTGCCAGCGTATCGCGCCAGCGTATCTTTGATTTCAGCAGCGCGCCGAGTTGTCCGAGAAGTGCATCGCCTGCACTGTGTCCACAGGAATCATTGACGATTTTGAACTGATCGAGATCGAGATAACACAGTGCGTACGAGGTTTCTCTCGCCTTGGCGCTTTTCAGCGCACGTTCAAGACGCGATTCGAATTCCGCACGATTAACCAGCCCGGTCAGGATATCGTGACTCGCGTGATAGCTAAGACGTCGATTGAGCTCCCGTGATTCACTGACATCATGGAATACCAGCACGCCGCCAGTCACATCACCCTTTCCGTCGCGGATCGGTGACGCCGTGCTTTCAATATATAATTCGTTGCCGTCGCGGCGAATCAGCAGCGTCGGTCGTACCGACTTAATCGCGCGGCTACGCCGGATCGATACCGCCAGTGGATTTTCCAGGGGCTCACAAGTCTCCTCATGGAAGCCGCGAAAAATCTCATCAATTGGCCGACCGCTGGCATCGTCTACTTTCCAGCCAGTGAGTTCCTCGGCCACCGGATTAATGTATTCAACATTGGAATCGGCGTCGGTCGTAATTACGCCATCGCCAATTGAACGCAAGGTTATCTGTGCACTTTCTTTTTCGCGAAACAACGCTTCTTCGTAAAGCTTGCGCTCTGTTATATCAACTTCGACGCCAAGCAAGCGAATGAGGCGACCTTTTTCATCCTGCCGCGCTTTGGCACGACTGGTCATCCACCGCCACTCACCGTTCTGGTGTTTCATGCGGTGTACGGATTCAAAAAATTCGCTCTTGCCCTCCAGATGCTCGCGCATCTTGGCCTGAACCCTGGCCATATCATCGGGATGCACGAGCCGGTACCAGTCCGGCAATACATCTTCCTGGTTGACGTCGTAACCCAACATGTCCTTCCAGCGCCGCGACAGGCGGATTTTCTTCGCCCGACCGTCAAAGTCCCAGATGCCGTCGTTGGCCGTGAGGCTCACCAGTTCATTTCGATCTTCCATTTCATCGAGCTGGCTGGTGGATCGCATGCGTTCCAATCCAGACGACATCGAGGTGCCAATGAGTTTTAAAAGCAAATGCAGGTTTGCATCCCAGGACTCGACGGGATGTTCGTTCGCCAGCGCCAGGTATCCTGCAACTTCGTTACGCACCGTAAAGCCGATAATCAGAATCGAACCGATACCAAGTTCATTCAGTCGGTCAAGTTCACCGCGAGCAACCTTCGGCCCTGCTTCTGTGTCCGTGACCTCAATGACTCGAAGATGCCCCAATCGTTTACTAAGCCACGGCCAGTGTGACAACGATTCACCGCTTAAAGCATTTGGATTGCAGGAAGAAAAAACAGAGCTGGAGGCAAGAATTGTTTCGATGGCCGACAGATCATTGCGAAATAACGCAAGAAATGCTGCATCGCAGCCGGCGGCATCGGGAAGTTCGGCGATATTGTCGCGAAGTTGTTCTTTGAATCGGCTTTCGTCCAGGTTCTGGACGTTTACCGCGATTTTGGTTTGCAACGCATCGGCTGCGCCGCGGTTACGTTCCCCGGGCGGTGGCCGACGACGCCTGATGGGAACAGGGCCTTTAGCTTTGCTGCCAGACGGTATGTTCATTCAGCCGCCTCTTACCAAGAATCAGTCATCTGGAGTCAGCCCGAATATTTCATGAGTGGGCGGGACTGTCGGTTTCTGTGCCGAGTGCAGCGCGTTCGATCGTGTGAGAGAAGTAGCAGGGACTACGTCTCGAG
>CAYOHF010000048.1:0-23066 GCA_964403695.1 uncultured Woeseiaceae bacterium
TTGAAGCAGGTTATTACCTCTATCGCAACAAGATGTCGTATGCGAGTGGAACCGACTCGATCGTATTCGCTGCGGCGGAGATGCCGGAGGGCCTGGACCACGAGGACGAGTTCTTTGGCAAACAGCAGATCTATCGCGAGCGGTTCTTTGTACGTATTCCTTACACTGTAGTCGGTACAGCGCCGGCAACGACCGAGCTCATCATCAAGTCCCAGGGTTGTGCCGATATCGGCCTCTGTTATCCGCCGCAGACATGGACGGAGTCCGTCGAGTTGATCGCCAGGAATGACGATGGCGGCAAACTGCAGCTTGATGGCTCGTTCGGCACCTTTGGCGGCGCCAACGCGGATTTCCTGCCAGTCGATGAAGTTTTTGAACCTATTCTGACCGCGCTCGATGGCAACAATGTAGAGGTAGCTATCCGCGTCATGCAGGGTTACTACCTGTATAAGGACAAGTTTTCAGCCCGCGTAATTTCTGACAAGGCCCAGGCCGGCAATCTCGAAAAGCCTGCCGGCGAGAAAAAGACCGACCAGTACTTCGGTGAGATGGAGGTCTATCACAACGACGTATTCGCGAAGTTGCCGATTGCTCGTGCAACACCGGATGCAATGGACATTGAGCTCGAGGTCAAATACCAGGGCTGTGCAGACGGTGGTATCTGCTATCCGCCTGTGACCAAATTGCTAAGCGTATCGCTGCCTGCGGCAACGACGGTATCAGCATTGGCGGCGGCAGTTCCGTCCGCCTCGGCCGGCGCACCGGTATCAGAGCAGGCGCGACTGGCACAATTGATATCCGGATCAAGCATGGCGCTGGTAATAGCTACCTTTTTTGGCGCCGGTTTGTTACTCGCATTCACACCGTGTGTCTTGCCAATGGTGCCTATCCTCTCCGGCATCATCGCCGGCGAAGGTGACGAAATTAGCGCATCGCGCGGTTTTTCACTGGCGTTGACCTACGTCATGGGCATGGCGCTCGTGTATACCGCTGCCGGGATCGCCGCGGCCGCAGTCGGCCTGCAGTTGCAGGCAATATTCAATCAGCCCTGGATTCTTACGCTGTTCGCAGGCTTGTTCGTCGTGCTCGCGCTTAGCATGTTCGGTCTTTTCAACCTGCAAATGCCCTCGTCAGTTCAAAGCCGGCTCAGCATGTTCAGTGGCAAACAAAAAAGTGGCACCTATGTAGGTGCTTTTGTGATGGGCGCATTGTCGTCTCTCATCGTCACTGCCTGTGTCGCCCCACCGCTGGTAGCAACATTGACGGTGATCGGCCAGACCGGTGACATGGTACGCGGTGGCTCGGCGTTATTTGCACTCAGCATGGGTATGGGCACCCCGTTGTTACTCGTCGGTGCATCGGCCGGCAAATTAATTCCGCGTGCCGGACCATGGATGGATGCAGTCAAGAATGCGTTCGGCTTCATGATGCTCGGCCTTGCTATCTGGATGATGTCACGCGTGTTGCCAGGTGAGGTGACACTCGCACTTTGGGCTGTCCTTATATTCATGATCGGCGTCACTCTTGGTGGCCTGACCACGGTGACACCAGAAGCTCCGGGCGTACAGAAACTGGGTAAGGGTTTTGGACTACTGGCCATCATTTATGGCGCTGTGTTGCTGATCGGTTCGCTTGCCGGCAGTGACAGCATGTTGCGTCCGCTGGCGGCATTGAATACCGGCGGTGGTGGATCGGTCGTTGCTGAAGAACACGGGCTCGCGTTCCGCCGAATCAAGACCACGGCTGACCTGGACGCAGCACTGGCAGAGGCCGCATCACAGGGCAAACCGGCAATGCTGGATTTTTATGCCGACTGGTGTGTCTCGTGTATTGAAATGGAGGAATACACCTTTACGGATTCCGGAGTACAGGATGCACTGTCAAACGCTGTACTGTTGCAGGCCGATGTGACCGCGAATGACGAGCAGGACCAGGCGCTGCTGAAACGCTTCGGTGTATTTGGTCCGCCAACCATTATTTTCTTCGGCACCGATGGCATGCAACGTCACGGATATGAAGTTGTCGGATACATGAAAGCAAAGGAATTTACGGAACACGTCAGGATGGCAACGGGGAATGACTCAACCATAAACGCAAAAAACCAGAGAACTCATGAATAAAAATATTGCGGCCGCGATCGCATTGATTGTATTGCTTATCGCCGGTATTACGACTTACCAGTTTCAAAGCCAGTCACAGGAAGAAAACCTGCCACCACAACCGATCACCGAATCGGTGGCAGCTGCATCGATCGATACGAATATCGACTTTGCACTACCGGATATGGATGGCACCGTGCGACAACTTTCAGACTGGAACGGCAAAGGCCGTCTCGTCAATTTTTGGGCAACCTGGTGCGCGCCTTGCCGGCGTGAAATCCCGCTCCTGAAAAAGACCCAGGAAGAACACGGCAGCGATGGCATCCAGGTCATCGGCATTGCTGTTGATTTTCCGGAACAAGTTGTGGCCTATGCGGAAGAAGCGCAATTCAACTACCCGATCCTGGTCGGTCAGGAAGATGCCATGGCCGCGGCGGAAGCGTCCGGCATAGATTTTATTGGTATGCCATTCACCATGGTGATAGCACCTGATGGCGAGCTCATCAAAACGCATATCGGCGAAATCGTCGAGGTGCATATCGAAAGTATTGTTGCGGTGTTCCAGGACCTCAAGTCCGGAAAAATCGACATAGAAGGCGCCAGAGCGGCTTTGGAGACGATTTAGAGGAACGCTGTAAGAACGCCCAGCCTTTGCAATAGCACAAGCTGTGGGAGCGGCTTCAGCCGCGAATTCTTTAGATTTGCGTGTAGCTTGAGTATTCGCGGCTGAAGCCGCTCCCACAGCTTGTGCCGCTCCATCACTAAAGTTGCGCCATCTACCCCGAATAGGGTTAGAATTGCCGCCATCTCCGGCAAACTGGCAAATAACAGCTAATAATGGCGAGCCTGCTCCTGATCAATGGTCCGAATCTCAACCTGCTTGGCACGCGTGAGCCGGGCGTTTATGGCGAGACCAATCTCGCTGACGTTGAGACACGACTGACCGCGCTAGCGAAAGACCTTGGCCATGAGCTCAATTGTTTCCAGAGTAACGCCGAACACGAGATTGTCGATCGTGTGCAACAAGCACGTATCGACGCGGTGAATTTCATTCTCCTTAATCCTGGCGCATTCACCCATACCAGCATCTCCATCCGCGATGCTCTCCTGGCTGTCAGCATTCCCTTTATTGAAGTCCACCTGAGCAATGTATTTGCCAGGGAAGAATTCCGTCATTCGAGCTACTTCAGCGATATTGCCGCTGGGTGCCTCTTCGGGCTTGGCGCCTACGGTTATGAACTCGCATTACAAGCTGCATCACAGCAGTTGTCTGAGGAAAATTAATGGACATCAGAAAAGTCAAAAAACTCATCGAATTGCTGGATGAATCCGGCATAGCCGAGATAGAGATCACCGAGGGTGAGGAATCGGTGAGAATCAGCCGCTACTCAAATCAGGCGCCCGCCCCGGCACCTGTCGCCCTGCCTGCAATCGTTGCTGCGCCGGTGGCAGCCGCACCGGCGCCCGCCCCGATTGTCGCGACAGCTGCCGAAATGGAGGAGGACGGCCACGCAGTTACTGCACCCATGGTCGGTACTTTCTATAGCGCACCTTCTCCGGGTTCTGCAGAGTTTGTACAGATGGGTGACCGCGTCAACGTCGGTGACACCTTGTGCATCGTTGAAGCAATGAAAATGATGAATCCGATCGAGGCCGAAGTATCCGGGACGATCAAATCAATTCGTGCGCAAAGCGGCGATCCGGTCGAATATGGACAGACCTTGTTCATGATCGACCAACGCGGTTCCGAGTGATCGGACCTCACCGCCATGCTTGATAAAATCGTAATAGCGAACAGGGGCGAAATCGCGCTGCGTATTTTGCGTGCGTGCCGTGAAATGGGCATCAAGACCGTGGCCGTTCATTCCACGGCGGACAACAACCTGAAACACGTACTGCTTGCGGATGAGACTGTTTGTATTGGTCCGCCCCAATCGGCCGATAGCTATCTCAACATGCCGGCCATTATCAGTGCCGCGGAAGTGACCGATTCGGTCGCCATCCATCCCGGTTACGGCTTTCTTTCTGAGAACGCCGACTTCGCCGAGCGGGTTGAATCCAGCGGTTTCATTTTTATAGGACCACCGGCCAGCGCTATCAGGGAAATGGGGGACAAAGTTGCCGCCATTCGCGCCATGAAAGCGGCTGGTGTCCCGACGGTGCCAGGCTCGGATGGCCCGCTAGGCGACGATGCCGAAGAGAACCTGCGTATTGCCCGCGATATTGGTTATCCGATCATTATCAAAGCCTCAGGCGGTGGCGGCGGTCGCGGCATGCGGGTGGTTCATTCCGAAGCTTCTCTCGTAGCAGCGATAACGCTGACTCAGGCTGAAGCCGGAGCCGCTTTTGGCAATGACGTCGTCTACATGGAGAAATTTCTCGAGACACCACGGCATGTCGAGTTCCAGGTACTTGCCGATAATCATGGCAACGCGATTCACCTCGGCGAACGTGATTGTTCGATGCAACGACGCCACCAAAAAGTCGTGGAAGAGGCACCGGCGCCAGGCATTACTGAAGAGCAGAGAAATCGAATTGGCGAACGCTGCGTTAAAGCCTGCCAGGATATGGGCTACCGGAGCGCGGGCACGTTTGAGTTCCTGTATCAGGACGACGAATTTTACTTTATCGAGATGAATACGCGGATACAGGTTGAGCATCCGGTTACCGAGATGATTACCGGCATAGACATCGTAAAGGAGCAGCTGCGCATCGCCGCGGGTGAATCACTCGATATCAAACAGGAGGATGTGCGATTCCTGGGGCATGCCATCGAATGCCGTATCAATGCAGAAGACCCGAAAACGTTTATGCCCTCGCCGGGAATGGTGCAGCTTTGGCATTCACCCGGCGGACCGGGAATTCGGGTCGAGAGTCATATTTACAGCGGTTATCGCGTGCCTCCTTATTACGATTCGATGATTGGCAAGATCATCGCACACGGTAATGATCGCCCGACGGCCATTGCGCGCATGAGAAACGCGTTGGCAGAAATCGTAATCGAGGGCATCAAAACAAACGTTCCCCTGCACCAGGAAATATTTCAGCATGCTGCATTCCAGGCCGGTGGAACCGACATTCACTACCTGGAAAAACGCCTCGGCCTATAGTCCGGGCAAGAGTCCCGCATGGAGTGGCGTCAGTTTGTCATGAACCTCGATTCGCTTGAGCCGGATCGGGTAGAAGACATACTGCAGCGACATGGCGCTCAGTCGGTGACACTGACGGATGCCGGCGACGATCCGGTCCTTGAGCCGGCGCCGGGAGAAACACCGCTGTGGACCGACACCCGGATTACCGCGCTGTTTACCGCAGAAGCTGATTTTGATTCACTGTGCCGCGATCTGCGCCAAACGCTCGATCTCGATGAATTGCCCGCGCACCACACTGAATCCCTCACAGACCGGGTGTGGGAGCGCGAATGGCTCAAGGACTTTGGCCCCATGCAATTCGGACAGCGCTTGTGGGTCGTACCGGGTGACATTGATCTCGACGTACCGGGTGCGGTCGTTGTCAGGCTTGATCCAGGGCTTGCGTTCGGCACCGGCACACATGCGACCACGGCGTTGTGCCTTGAGTGGCTTGAGCAGGTCGATCTCAACGGCAAAACGGTGCTCGATTTTGGCTGCGGCTCTGGCATATTGTCCGTAGCTGCATTGAAACTGGGTGCGGCATTCGTCACTGCGCTCGACAATGATTTGCAGGCGATAACGGCAACCCGGCAGAATGCAGCCAGAAACGGCGTGAATGATACTTTGCGTGCAGAAACGTCGATCGGCGAGGATGCGTCACAGTTTGATATCGTCGTCGCGAATATACTGGCGGGAACGCTGAGTGAATATGCAGAATTTGTCTGCAAGCGACTTAAACCCGGCGGTTTGCTGGCGCTTTCAGGTATTCTTTCAGAGCAGGCGGAAGACGTCGCGAATGTTTATCGGCCCCGGATCGATTTCGAGCCTGCGGCAGTAAAAGACAACTGGGTCCGACTGGCGGGCACCAAACACTGAGATCACAGTTTGTATACACAGTGTCCTAGATGTGAAATCGCTTTTCGCGTAACCGCGCTTGTTTTACAACAGGCTGGCGGCAGGGTGCGTTGTGGTGGTTGCGGGCATGCATTCAGCGCGCTCGATCACTTGTCGGAGGCTATGCCGGAACCAACTGGCGATCACTTGTCCGTACCGCCAGCAGACGATTTCAACGCTGGTGCCGTGGCCGATAACGTGCCTGAAAATGATGGACTGGCGGAGACGAGTCGACGGCTGTTGGAAACACTCGATGAGCTGGCGGGTCCGGCTGATGTGCGCATCGAAGATACCGGCGTCGAATGGCGCGTACTCGATGAGGTTGTGAGCGGTGGGATTGACGATAACGATAGCGACGCTCCGACCCGGCCCGATAATGAAGAAGCAGAATCGCAGCGACTCGGTGCAAAGCCGGAAATCGTAGCGATGGAACGACGCTACGATGACAACACACCACTAGGCGAGGATTTCGACGATAACAGTGGCGAGTATGCAGTGCCACCTGACTCGCCCAGGCGTCGTGCCGAAGACTTTCAGGACCAGGATACATCGGAGTTCGATGAGGCCCAGAGAGATCTTGCGCTAAGTGAACCCGACGAATGGACGGGTCTGCTCGATGAAGATTCTGATGAGGGAGAAATTCCACTCGAGGTAGAGGAAGAGCTGGCGGCGATTCACAGTCAGTTGTCATCCAGGGAAGCCAGCTCCACGTCGGAATCCCCGCCTGAACTAAAACCGGTCGAACTCGACCAACCCATTGATCTCGACACTCAGTTTGAAATGCAGGCCGAAGCAATGGGCCTGGATATCACTGGTACACACGATATCAGCGACGAAGAGCTAACTGACGAAATGCCGCTGCTCGATGAGGGGTTGGATGAGCTCGATGACAGCGGAGAATTTGAAGACCACGCTGAAAGAGATGAGGAAGAAGAAGACTCAGCAGAATATGCAGCAGTTACTGAAGATACGACAGAAGACGAGCCAGCAGAAATCGAGGTAACCGGTGCGGATGCGTTTGACGCCGACGCCGACGCCGAAGAGGATATTGAGGTAACCGACGCGGATGCGTTTGCGGTCGACGCCGATTCCGATGCCGAAGAGGATTACAAGGGTTCTCCCGCGGAATCGACCGGTGAATTCGAGGCGAATATTGATGTCGCTGCACAAGCACTAGCGACCGGCGATACAGAGGAATACGTCGATGCTGATCCTGTAGCGCCTGACGAACCGGTAGAAGACGACGAACAGGAAGATTTCGCAAACGGCGATGAATTTACAGATGAATCTGAAGCTGATGAGATTTCCACAAACGATGCAGAGCAGGAAGATTCTGTTGACGCAGAAGAGCTGGAACTCATCGCGGACGAAGAATATCCGGAACCGGGCGAAGACGAGGAAGCGCTGGAACTAAGCGCAGAAGACGAAGCACTGATTCGTGAAATAGAAGCAGACGAAGAGTCTGACGAGGAAGCAGAAGCGGAACTGGCTGCAGAACATGAAGCACCTCCCCAATCCGAGGCGGAGATGACCGTCAACATGGAAATCGATGAGGAACTGATGGCTGCTGCTGCGGAGGACGAGAAATCTGTCGCAGAAGCCTTTGGTGCCGATGTTGCCAGCAAGATGTTCGAAGAGAATTCGGCCGAGGTCGAGACGATTATCATGGAAGGTGAATTCGTTCGCAGTGCCATCGATAAAGAACACCTTGTAGCGGAAAATGAAGCCAGAAACCAGATTGACGAATACGGCAAGCTTGCCGATACCTATGCACTGAACAGAGATGACCTGCGTGGCGGACGGCGCAGATATGATCCGTCCAGCTACACCATGATAGTCGGCGTAGTAGTCCTGGCGCTGGTATTGATCGGCCAGTTCATGCATGGCACCCGCGACTCCCTGGCAACCTATGGATTCTTCAACCAGACCATGGGTCCTGTCTATCGCATGCTGGGCCAACCAGTCACACCAGACTGGAACATCAAAGGCTGGCAATTCGAATCGACCAGTGGCAGCACAGACGATAACGAGCAGGTGCTGACCGTGTTTTCACGCCTGGTCAACAAGTCCGAAACGCCGCTGCCATTTCCACTGGTACATGTGTCGCTGACGGACCGCTGGGAAGAAATCATCGGTAGCCGTGTCCTCGAACCAAATGAGTACCTGGCCGGCGATCTGGATCCGAGCAAGCCGGTTACGCCAGGTGAAAACTTCACTGCTGTCATTACGATAGAAAACCCGTCTGAGGAGGCCACCGGCTTCAAACTCAATGTCTGCTATCGTGTGTCACCGGGTCGCGTGCGCTGCGCCATTGAAGATTTCAAGAACTAGTCAGTCGTTATGCAAATAGGCCCTTACAAGCTACCCAGTTCTTTCCTGCTCGCCCCTATGGCGGGGATAACCGACGCGCCGTTTCGCAAACTTTGCCGTCGCTTTGGCGCCGGGATGACCACCTCGGAAATGACCACAGCAGATATATCCTTGTGGAGTACCAAGAAATCACAACGCCGGCTCGACCTGGATATGGACGCAACACCACGTGTCGTTCAGATTGCGGGCTCCGAGCCCCGGCAACTCGCAATAGCTGCCAGGTTGTGCGTTGAACGCGGTGCGCAAATCATCGACATCAATATGGGCTGCCCGGCCAAGAAAGTCTGTAAGCGCCAGGCCGGCTCTGCCCTGCTCCAGGACCCTGGGCTGGTCACGCAGATACTTGAGTCGGTTGTCGATGCCGTCGATGTGCCGGTGACTCTGAAAATGCGCACCGGTTGGGATGACAAGAATCGTAACGGGATTGAAATCGCGAAAATTGCGGAGAGCAGCGGCATACAGGCACTTGCCGTACATGGTCGAACTCGAACCTGTAAATTCAAAGGCAACGCAGAATATGAAACGATCGCGCGAATAAAGCGCAGCGTAAATATTCCGGTGATTGCCAACGGCGATATAACCACTGCGGAGAAGTCGCTTGAAGTTCTGCGCCTAAGCTCCGCTGATGGTTTGATGATTGGTCGCGGCGCACAAGGTCGGCCGTGGATATTTCGCGAATTGAATCACTATATGAAGACGGGGCGACATTGCGCGCCACTAGAAAAAAATGAAGTCCGTGATATCATGCTCGGCCACCTTAGCGACCTGTACCAGTTTTATGGGGATACAACCGGTGTACGGGTGGGTCGTAAGCACCTGACCTGGTATTGCAACAGCCTGAAAAATTCAGAGCAGTTTCGGTTTCAGGTGGTGCGCGTTGATAGTGCTGCCGAGCAAATTCGACTCACGCGGGAATTCTTTGGCTCATCAGCCGGAGGTGAAAGTATCGCGGCGTAGAAAAAATCACCGGCAGCATTAGTGCAAACTCTACTCAGGAAATGTTGCAAAGTGGCCCACAATATTAAAAATAACAATAAAAATAGCGAGTTAAACGCGCTAATCACGAGAAAGCCGCTAAGAAAACACACGGAAGAAGCACTCAGTCGATATTTTACGAGCCTGAACGGTGATCGCCCCGGCGACCTTTATGACCTGGTCCTCGGCGAAGTTGAAGAGCCGTTGTTCAAAGCTGTTATGGATTACACGCGTGGCAATCAGAGCCAGGCAGCAGGAATTCTCGGCATAAACCGCGGAACCCTGCGCAAGAAACTCAAAACTTATTCGTTACTTCAATAAAGGCTATTCATGTTTACGGTGCGCCGCGCCCTTATCAGTGTTTCTGATAAGCGTAATTTAATTCCATTCGCCAAAGGCCTGCAGGACCTTGGCGTCGAAATTCTCTCCACCGGCGGCACTTGTCGCCAACTCAACGAAGCTGGCATCAACGCCATCGAAGTTTCGACGAAAACGGGTTTTCCGGAAATTATGGGGGGCAGAGTCAAAACGCTGCACCCGGTCATACATGGCGGCTTGCTCGGCAGGCGTGGCATCGACGAAGAGGTCATGAATGAGCACAATATAGAGCCAATCGATCTTCTCGCCGTTAACCTGTATCCCTTCGAAGAAACCATCAGTCGCGCAGATGCGACGCTTGCGGATGCCATTGAGAACATCGATATAGGCGGACCGGCAATGATCCGCGCCGCTTCGAAAAATCATTCTGGTGTAGCGGTTGTGGTTGATCCCGATGATTACGACGACATCCTGGAAACGATAAAAAGCGGAGAACTGACAGAGACTTACCGCCGTAGTCTTGCGGCCAGGGCATATACGCACACCGCCAGCTATGACACTGCCATTAGCCACTATTTGTCAGCATCTGTCGACAATGAACTGCTCGACCAACGATTTCTCTACTCTGGTGGTCGCATCGAAAAACTACGCTACGGTGAAAATCCACATCAGGAAGCTGCATTTTATCGCGATCAGACTCCCCTGCCCGGATCGCTCGCCACAGCGCGGCAGCTGCAGGGCAAAGCGCTGTCATATAACAACATTGCCGATAGTGATGCAGCACTCGAGTGTGTCAGACAGTTCACGCAACCAGCCTGCGTCATCGTCAAACATGCCAACCCCTGTGGCGTAGCTGTGAGCGACGACATTGACGATGCCTATGAGAAGGCTTTTGCAACCGACCCGACCTCGGCGTTTGGTGGCATTATTGCATTCAATCAAACTTTGGAAAGTCGCACTGCAAGGGCGATCATCGACAAGCAATTTGTTGAGGTTATCGTAGCCCCCGATATAGACAAGGACGCACTTGCGATTCTTGCCGAAAAGAAAAATGTTCGTGTTTTACGAACAGGACAGCAAGCGAAAGCAGGTCGTGCAGGTTTCGATTTCAAGAAGGTTTCTGGCGGCTTACTGGTGCAAAGCACCGATACAGGTATCGTCACCGCGTCCGATCTCAAGGTGGTGACGGACAAGGCACCTGACGATGCGCAGATTCAGGACCTGCTGTTCGCCTGGCAAGTCGCGAAGTTTGTAAAATCGAATGCAATCGTTTTTTGTAAGGATGGCATGACCATCGGTGTCGGTGCAGGTCAGATGAGTCGCGTTTACAGCACAAAAATTGCCGCCATCAAGGCAGCAGATGAAGGGCTCACGGTAAAAGGCTCGGTAATGGCATCGGATGCGTTCTTCCCGTTCCGCGACGGCATAGACAGCGCGGCGGAACACGGTATATCGGCAATCATTCAGCCAGGCGGCTCGATGCGGGATAATGAGGTTATTGCTGCCGCTAATGAACATGGATTAGCGATGGTGTTTACTGGAATGCGGCATTTCCGGCACTAGTTGACCGAAGTGGTAACTTGGGAATTCGCGGCTAAAGCCGCTCCCACAATTTGGTTTTATTTGATCGCCGTGCAGTCTGTGGGAGCGAATGAGCATGGGCAGGCGATGGTGTTTAGCGGGATGCCGCATTTCCGGCACTGGTTAACCCAAGTGGTAACGTTGGGATTCGCGGCTAAAGCCGCTCCCACAATTTGGTTTTATTTGATCGCCGTGCAGTCCGTGGGAGCGGCTTTAGCCGCGAATGGCAGGGTAAGGGCACAATGATGAAGGTACTGATTGTCGGTGGTGGTGGACGAGAACATGCCCTCGCATGGAAGTGCGCGCAGTCACCCACCGTCACCGAAGTGCTCGTCGCACCAGGCAATGCCGGCACCGCACTTGAGCCAGGCGTACGCAACGTCCAGGTTGGCGCCGAAGACATCGACGGACTTCTTGGGCTCGCCACAACTGAATCCATTGGCCTGACCATCATCGGCCCGGAAGTCCCCCTGGTTGCCGGCATCGTCGACAAATTCCAGGAAAAGGGTTTGCACTGCTTTGGTCCAACAGCTGCTGCCGCACAACTGGAAGGATCGAAAGCCTTTACCAAGGACTTTCTTAAAAAACACGACATCCCGACCGCGGACTACTGCAGTTTCGACCAACTCGAGCCCGCACTGGATTACATTCGCAAACAAGGCGCACCCATCGTTATCAAGGCAGATGGACTCGCTGCCGGCAAAGGCGTCATCGTGGCGCAGACGCTTGCTGAAGCGGAGGCCGCCGCGACAGACATGCTCGGTACCGGCGCGTTCGGTGATGCCGGCAATCGCATTGTCGTTGAAGAGTTTCTTGAAGGCGAAGAAGCTAGCTTCATCATAATTACCGATGGCAGCTACGCTCTGCCACTCGCCACCTCACAGGATCACAAGGCACGTGACGAGGGCGACGTCGGACCGAATACCGGCGGTATGGGTGCTTACTCGCCGGCGCCGGTGGTCACAGCGGAAATCGAGCAACGAATTCTCGATCGGGTCATCCAGCCAACCCTCGCCGGAATGCGTGATGACGGTATCAACTACGTTGGATTCCTGTACGCCGGGCTAATGATTACGCCGGCCGGCATACCGAAAGTTATCGAGTTCAACTGTCGCCTGGGCGATCCGGAAACGCAGCCGATCATGGCACGCCTCAACTCCGACCTGGTCGCGCTTTGCAAAGCGACACTTGATGGCCGACTTGCGGATCAACGGGCCGAATGGGATCCAAGAGCCGCGCTTGGCGTTGTCATGGCGGCGGGTGGCTATCCATCCGGCTATGACAAGGGTGAGAAGATCAATGGCTTGACCGAATTGCCGGCATTACCTGGCGGAGACGCAAAGGTATTCCATGCCGGAACCGCCATGAATGGCGAGAATGTCGTTACCAGCGGCGGCCGCGTACTGTGTGTTGTCGGACTTGGAGATTCTGTTGCCGACGCACAGGAAGTCGCCTACGCACTAACGAAAAAAATCCACTGGAATAATGTTTACTACCGCAATGACATTGGGCACCGCGCCATTTCCCGGGACGACGATTAATAAGCATGTTAACGACAGCAGAAGCGGCGCGAGCTATCGCAAAAACGATGCCAGCATATGTGACCGAGACCGTCCGCTATACAGAAGCGACAGGAAGAGTCCTGCGACAGTCAGTAAATGCTGAACGCGACCAGCCGCCCTTTGATCGTGTGATGATGGATGGTATTGCCGTGCGCTTTGACTCCCTGGCCGGCGGCACGCGCCAGTTTGTGATCCAGGCAACACAACATGCCGGTGATCCGGTACAGACGCTTGGTGACGATAAAAACTGCATAGAAATAATGACTGGTGGTGTACTGCCACAAAAATGCGATTGTATTATCCCCGTCGAGCGAATTACCGTGGATGGCAACATCGCGACCATAGAAAAAGACTACGCAACAGAGAGACATCGATTTATTCATGCCCAAGGCTCGGACCATCGACAGGGGCAGGAAGTCCTTCGAGCAGGATCACGACTATCGCCAATGGACATTGCGATCATCGCATCCTGCGGGCTGGAGTCGGTGCAGGTTGGCCAGCAACCAGTAGTTCGCGTCATTTCAACCGGCAATGAGCTCGTTGAACCAGGAAGCCCCATCGCTGAACACCAGATACGAATGTCCAATGGCCCGGCGTTGGTCGCAATGATGTCGCAACAGGGATTCGTCAATACTGAACACGATCATCTCGTCGATGAACCGGCGCTCCTGAAGGAACACATTGCCAGTCACCTGCAGGAGGCTGACGTTCTTGTTTTAAGTGGCGGCGTATCAATGGGTAAGGCAGATTTTGTACCGCAGGTACTTGCAGATCTGGGTGTCAAAATGGTTTTCCACAAAATCAGCCAGCGACCGGGCAAGCCTATGTGGTTCGGCACCGGGCCCGAAAAACAAGTCGTATTCGCACTGCCTGGTAACCCGGTATCTGCACTGGTTTGTTGCCGGCAATATGTATTGCCCGCGTTGCATCAGGCAACCGGACGCATAACAGCGCCGCAGGAAACAGCAGTTCTCAATGAAGCGGTATCTTTTAGCCCGTCGTTGACTTGTTTCCTGCCGGTACGCGTTGGCAGCATGGCTGATGGAAAGATCGGCGCAACACCGGTGCCAACGAATACGTCAGGCGATTTTGCCGCATTAAGCGGGACCGATGGTTATGTGGAACTTGCTCGAGATCAAAGTGAGTTCCTCGCGGGCGACGTGGTGCCACTTCATCGCTGGACAGCGCCCTGATTTTCGTTGCGACACCGCGCATCGAGCGTCATCTTTTTACGCTGAAATTTGACACATACTCCGGAATATCCCGTTCGCCTTTCATCGCCGGGTCAGGAATCGCCTCCCCCGCCCTTAGTTCCAGCGGTATTACGCCTGTCCAATAGCCAAGCTCAAGATCTTTGGCAGCGTCTTGAGGCGGGCCGGAACGTACTTTTACGCTTGCTTCCTTAATGGGCAATGACAAAACGGTCGTAGCATCAGTTTCCTTGCGATCAGGTTGCCGTGAGTCTTCCCAGCGCCCGGGCACAAGTTGCTCGAGCAGCGCCTTGAACGCAGCCTGTTTTTGCTCATCGTCTGCAATGAGTCTGGCGTCACCGAATACAACCACTGACCGGTAGTTCATCGAATGAGAAAACGCTGACTGCGCGAGGACCAGGCCATCGAGCAACGTGACACATACGCTCACTGGTCTGCCCTCCTTGAAACTGCTGAGCCAGCGACTGGCCACCGCACCGTGCAGGATAAGGTCGTCTCCAACGCGTGCGTAGGTCATAGGGATGACCATAACTCCACTACCAGTGTCCAAACCCACATGCGCAATCATGCCCTCGTCCAGGATTGCGTATGCTGTGTCGCGATCATATGTACCGCGCTCAGCATGCCGGCTAATGGACGTTCGTTCGGTTTTCTCAAGCTCCGCTGTCACTGCCAACCCTCTGTTTATTCAGGAAAGTGCGGACACTACCGCGAAATCCATCCTGCGCCAATATCTAACCGCAGAAAACGACGAAACGCTGTCTTTTCGTACGTAACCGGCGGTTACGTACCGGGCCGGGCGACCGATATTCTGTGCTAGGCTTGGTGCGGAAGATTCCAGCAATAATAAATGGGTGGCCGGTATTCCGGATCACATCAATCAATAAGACGGGGAGTCACACCATGGTTTCATTTATGAAGGCATACCAGGAGCAAACCTACGCACTGTTGCGCATTACGACCGGATTTATGTTTCTGTTTCATGGCAGCCAAAAATTACTCGGTTTTCCGCCGGCGAGCTACGAAGCGCCACCATACATCCTGTATATCGCGGGTCCAATTGAGCTGATCGGCGGCGCGCTGATTATGATCGGTTTGTTCACAGTACCAATCGCATTCCTGGCCAGTGGCCTGATGGCGGCCGCTTACTTTATGGCGCACTTTAGCGCCGAAAGCTATCTGCCTATATTGAACGGAGGCGATGCTGCAGTGATGTACTGCTTTATTTTTCTCTACATCTCGACGAAAGGCAGCGGCATCTGGAGCGTAGACGGCGGCAAAAATTAAAGCATAAACAGGTGAACGAAAAAGGCCCGTCAACTGACGGGCCTTTTTTTGTCCTGAACAAAACGTTCAGGAATTATCTCTTCATCGCCTCGAAGAATTGTGCGTTGGTCTTCGTGTCCTGCAGCTTGTTAAGCAAGAACTCGATCGCCGCCAGCTCGTCCATCGGATGCAAGACTTTTCTCAGGACCCACATCTTCTGCAGCTCTTCCGGATCGGTCAGGTACTCTTCCTTACGTGTGCCCGAACGATTGATGTTGATAGCCGGGTATACGCGTTTTTCGGAAATTCGGCGATCAAGATGGATTTCCATGTTGCCGGTTCCCTTGAACTCCTCGTAAATCACCTCGTCCATCTTGGATCCGGTATCAACCAGCGCTGTAGCGAGAATCGTCAGGCTGCCGCCTTCCTCAATGTTTCTTGCCGCGCCGAAAAAGCGTTTCGGACGATGCAATGCGTTTGCGTCAACGCCACCGGTCAGGACCTTGCCTGATGATGGAACAACGGTGTTATAGGCTCGAGCCAGGCGAGTAATCGAGTCCAGCAGGATCACGACATCCTTCTTGTGCTCTGTCAGGCGCTTGGCCTTTTCGATCACCATTTCTGCAACCTGCACATGGCGACTGGCCGGCTCATCGAAAGTCGATGAAACAACTTCACCCCGAACCGTGCGCGCCATCTCGGTGACTTCTTCAGGCCGCTCGTCGATCAACAGCACGATCAGCTCGCAATCCGGGTTGTTAGCAGCGATAGCCGAGGCAATATTCTGCAGCAGCATCGTTTTACCGGCTTTCGGCGGAGAAACAATCAGACCACGCTGGCCCTTGCCTATGGGTGCCACCATATCGATGATGCGCGCCGTAAGATCTTCGGTGCTGCCGTTACCTTGCTCCAGTACGAGACGGTCGCGCGGAAACAGGGGCGTCAGGTTTTCGAACAGGACCTTACCGCGCATATTCTCCGGCGGGTCATGATTGATCTCGCCAATCTTCAGCAGCGCAAAATATCTTTCGCCATCTTTCGGTGGCCGGATGAGTCCGGAAACGGTATCACCAGTGCGCATATTGAAACGTCGAATCTGGCTGGGCGAGACATAAATGTCATCCGGTCCGGCGAGATACGAGCTGTCTGCCGAGCGCAAAAAGCCGAAACCGTCCTGCAGTATTTCAAGGGTTCCGTCGCCGTAGATATCTTCACCATTGGCGGCATGCGCCTTCAAAATGGAAAAGATGACGTCCTGTTTGCGTGAACGCGCCAGGCCCTCAATGCCCTGCGACTCCCCAAGCTCGACTAACTGCGCAGGAGAACGGGTTTTCAATTCCGTCAGGTTCATCGAGTTCTTGCTCTGCTCGAGTTGATCCTGAGGAATTATCTCCAGATTGCCGTCGTCGTCCGGATAGCCCTCATTTTGAGGCCTTCTCCGCCGCCGGCGATTACCCTGACCCTGACCTTGACCACCGGAACTTTTTGATTTTGTCGCCTGTTTTGGTCGACTTCTTGTTTGATTACCCAAGTACCCTCTCACAGATTATTTTCCAGAAATTCGGTTAGTTGTGACTTCGACATTGCCCCGATTTTTTGCGCATGAACTGCACCATCTTTGAATAGCATTAATGTCGGAATGCTGCGTATGCCATATTTTGGCGGTGTAACAGGATTTTCGTCTATATTCAGTTTGGCTACCGTCAATCGATCTGCAAACTGATCTGCAGCTTCGTCCAGAAGCGGCGCAATCATCTTGCACGGCCCGCACCATTCTGCCCATAAATCGAGCAAAACCGGCTTGTCTGACTGCAAAACATCTGCATCGAAACTATCGTCGTTGGTGTATACGATCTTGTCGCTCACTGGCACATACCTCCAAGTGATTTAGGATGAATTTGGTTATTGATATTGGTCGTCACGACACAAAATTCGGACGATCATTGCAAAATGGGTGACGCTGCCTCTTCAATCAGGCACTATGTCGCAGCTTTATCGCGGCTTCTCTTGGATTTCGATGAAAGCGTATTTGGCAGGTGCGACGGGTGTCGCGTCGATGTTGAGCCAATTTGACCCCTTCACGAAGCATATTGCAAGCCCCTAATCAACTTTTTCTGACATAAATTCAATGACTGATAACCATCTGAGCAACCTCAGATTCGACTCTCTGGAGCTTGAAGAAAGCCTCCGCACCGGCATAAGCGATGCGGGTTTCGAATTCTGCACCCCCATCCAGGCCGAGACACTGCCGCTTGCGCTGAAACAACACGATGTGGCGGGCCAGGCACAAACCGGTACCGGCAAAACTGCCGCATTCCTGATCGCTGCGCTGCAGCGGATTTTGACCCAGCCTGCGGACTCAATTGCTGTGGAGGGGCAAAAACAGCCGCGCGTTTTCATACTCGCGCCGACCCGGGAACTGGCAATCCAGATCGCCAACGACGCCGAAGCGCTCGCCAAACACACCGGTTGCAAGATCGGCCTCGCATTCGGCGGCACCGGTTACGAGCAACAACGCAGGACGATCCAGGACGGCATTGACCTGCTCATAGGCACACCCGGTCGCATCATCGACTATTACAAACAGGGTGTTTTCAAGCTGGACCAGGTACAGGTCGCAGTGCTGGATGAGGCCGATCGCATGTTCGACCTCGGCTTTATCAAGGATATTCGCTACCTTTTGCGCAAGCTACCAGCGCCGGACAAGCGACTGAATATGCTGTTTTCGGCGACGCTGTCACAACGCGTACTCGAACTCGCCTACGAACACATGAACGAACCGGAGCTGATCCGTGTCGAGCCTGACAAGATAACGGCGGATCGCGTCAGACAAGCCATATTCTTCCCGTCAAATCCCGAAAAGATACCGCTCCTGGTCGGACTGATCCGCGAGATGGGCGCCAGCAAGATCATGGTATTCGTCAATACTAAACGCGAAGCAGAACGTGTTGAGGATTTCCTCGGCGCCAATGGCATTGACGCAAAAGCCATTTCCGGCGACGTGCCGCAAACCAAGCGAATGAGTATGTTGCGGCGCTTCCAGGATGGTGAACTGGCGGTCCTTATTGGCACCGACGTCGCCTCCCGCGGCTTGCACATTCCGGGTGTGCGTTGCGTAATAAATTACGACTTACCGCAGGACAAGGAAGACTATGTGCACCGCATCGGCCGTACGGCCAGGGCAGGTGCATCAGGTGACGCGATCAGTTTCGGCTGTGAAACTTACGCAATCTCACTACCTGATATTGAAGATTTTATCGGCCACAAGATTCCCGTCGCCAATCTGGATCCGGCACTTTTACCAGAGCTCATCAAACCGCCGCGGCGCGAGCGAAAACCCAGAAGTGGGGGCCAGGGACGCAAGCCAGGTGGTGGCAACCGATCGTCAGGGCGCAGACCAAGAAGATAGGCACCGCCGTAGGACACGAAACCGGGGTCGAACCGAGGTTCTTGATACAAGAACCTCGGTTCGACCCCGGTTTTCTTTGGCCCGCTAGTCCAGAAGGTTTACGACACCTTCGATAGCCATGAAACGATCATCCTGACGCGCCGGCCTGCCTGTATCCGGGCGTGTGATGTGCAATAACATGCCGACGCCAAAATCTTTCGCGCTTTCCAGCACGCTAACGTTGTCATCAACAAAAAGCGTTGTTTCTTTTTCGAATCCTTCGACTTCCTGCAGCGCATGCCAGAAGGGCTGATTCTCTTTGGCGTGCCCCAGTTCGTGGGAGGTGTAAATACCGTCGAAAAAATCAGCAATACCGGTAATCTCGGTTTTGATTGCCAACGTTTCCTGGTGGGAATTGGTCACCAGCAACAAGCGTAAGTCGTGACCCACAACGGTTTCCAGAAAACGCCGGGCGCCAGGTAGAAAGCCAATTCGGTTGTTTTCATCACGATGCAGCGCCGCTATGTCGAGATCCAGCTCCTCGCTCCAGTGATCGAGGCAATACCAGTTGAGCTTGCCCTCCATGCTGCGGAATTTTGATGCCAGACGCTCGCGTGCTGTTGCTTCACTGACATCATTCTGCCGCGCAAACTCGGCCGGAATGTGCTCCAGCCACATGTAATTATCGTAGGCAAGATCAAGCAGCGTGCCATCCATGTCCAGCATCAGCGTTTTACAATTCTGCAGCGCTTTGGCAGGATTTTTTGGCATCGTGTGGGTTCCCCGAATTTATTGGCGGTCTGAATGGTTTATAATGCGCGCCCTGAAAACGTCACTCAGCAAACTGGAAACTCGCATGGACCTGCAGAACATTATTGAACCTGTCGTCGCACTGGCCAAAGAAGCCGGTGCCGCGATACTTGAAGTTTACGCCACAGATTTCGATGTACAAGCAAAAGACGACGAGTCACCACTGACGCAGGCCGACCTGGCCGCACACATTATTATTGAACGTGGTCTGAGCGAATTGACGCCAAATATACCGATCATCTCCGAGGAATCGGGGTTACCCGATTTCGAAATTCGTAGCCAATGGACGCGCTACTGGCTGATCGATCCGTTGGACGGCACCAAGGAATTCGTTAATCGAAACGATGAATTTACCGTCAACATTGCCTTGATCGACAATCACCGACCCATTCTGGGTGTGGTCTACATACCGGTCATGAACAAGACCTACACCGGCGTTGAAGGGCTCGGTGCTGCCGTCAGGTCGGGCGATGATGCGCCACAGCCGATAGCAGTGGCCGCGACCAGTAGCAAACCTGTGCGCGTCGTGGGCAGCCGCTCACATCGTGGTGCCAGCCTTGATGCGTTCCTTGAGAGGCTCGGGGAGTTCGATATGCACGCGATGGGAAGCTCGCTGAAGTTCTGCGTAATTGCAGAAGGCGGCGCGGACATTTACCCAAGGCTGGGTCTTACCTCGGAGTGGGATACCGCAGCCGCGCAAGCGGTTGTCGAACAGGCCGGCGGTGCTGTTCTGGAACTTGATGGCAAGCCGCTCGCCTACAATGCCAAAGCGGACATTCTCAACCCGCATTTTTTGGTCAGAGGTCCGGCCGATCAGGACTGGCTTGGGATTATTGCCGCTGGCGAGTAACGGAGTAACATAGCGGATGGGATTACTCGTGCCCGGCTGTAATCGATGACCGACAAAATTGACACCGAATCATTCAAGGAGTTTACAAAGCTCAGGGAACTTCGTGTCAGTCATCGCGACCTGGATTATCTTATCGACCGGCTCTCGCATGACCCGATGGTGGACCAGCTGCGTATCCGCCGGCTGAAAAAACGCCGCCTGATTCTCAAGGACATGATTGCATCACTTGAGAGTGAGCTGATACCCGACCTTGACGCCTGAGATGGCGACAGGCTTGTTTTAATCGCGGCAAGATGCCGCTCCCACGAGATCTGCGGCGCCACCGTAGGAGCGGCATGTGTACATGGATGTACTTATGTCGCGGAGCAAGTCAATTGTTAGCGCATGTGCCAGACTTGAGAGAATGCCAATAATCGTCTCGGGATGCGCGTGAGCGACGCTGCCGCGATTGCCATTGATGGCACCGGTCTAAAATCCTGTCTACCTGCCTATTTGGCGACTCCGCCAGATCAAAAACAAGGCAGGAATAACAATCAGGGTCAAAATCGTCGCACTCACCATGCCGCCGACCATGGGTGCTGCGATGCGGCGCATCACTTCCGAGCCCGTTCCGCTGCCCAGCATTATTGGCAACAAGCCAGCGATGATTGCGGCTACTGTCATCATGATCGGACGAACACGCAGTAACGCACCGTCAATGACAGCCTGTCGTACGTCATCCATGTTCAGGGAACGACCTTCGGCTTTGGCTGTGGCCATGTGCTGGCGCATCGCCAAATTCAGGTAGACCAGCATCACCACACCAATTTCGACTGAGACGCCGGCAAGGGCAATAAAACCAACACCAACTGCGACCGATAGTTCGTAGCCGAGCAGATAGAGCAACCAGACACCGCCAACCAGCGCCATCGGCAATGTACCCATGATAATTGCCACCTCAGCGAAGCGTCGAAAATTGAGATACAAAAGCAGCACAATGATCGCCAGTGTCAGCGGCCCGACCACAGAAAGACGCTCTTTCGCCCGCACCATGTATTCGTATTGACCGGACCAGACCAGCGAGTAGCCCGCTGGCAAATCCAGCTGCTGAGCGACAACCTGCTGGGCTTCTGCTACATATGACCCCAGATCACGACCGCTGATATCGACATAGGTCCAGCCGTTCAGCCGGGCATTCTCACTCTTGATCACGGGTGGACCGTCATTGACCGTAACATCGGCCACATCGGCAAGTGCAATTCGTGCGCCCTGCGGTGTCACGATCGGCAGTAATCGAAGTTGCTCCACGGAGTCCCGGGCGCGCTGCGGATAGCGTAAGTTCACTGGATAACGCTCCAGTCCTTCCACGGTTTGCGTAACATTTATGCCGCCAATTGCGGTACGTACAATGTCCTGAATATCGTCGATATTCAGACCGAATCGCGAAGCTCTGGCACGATCAATATCCACATCAATGTATCTTCCGCCGGCAACACGTTCCGAATAAACCGAAGCGGTGCCTGGAACGGGCTCCAATATCCGCTCAAGGTCCTTGCCGATGCCCTGAATGACGCCTAGATCCGGACCCGCGATCTTGATACCGACCGGCGTCTTGATGCCGGTCGCCAGCATGTCAATGCGCGTCTTGATTGGCATCACCCAGGCGTTTGTCAGGCCGGGAAATTTGACGATTTTATCCAGCTCCTCGCGCAAGCTGTCTGCTGTCATTCCCTCACGCCATTGATCACGGGGCTTGAATTGAATAATCGTCTCGACCATGGTGAGAGGAGCCGGGTCGGTCGCTGTTTCTGCTCGCCCGATTTTGCCGAACACGCTTTTTACCTCAGGGAGTGTGCGGATCAGTTTGTCGGTTTGTTGCAGAAGCTCGCGTGCTTTATCTATTGAAATGCCGGGATACGTGGATGGCATATACATGAGATCGCCCTCATCCAGGGGCGGCATAAATTCCGAGCCGAGTTGCGTTATTGGCCACAACCCGACGATCAATATCGCTGCTGCCCCGACCAACGTTGCCTTGGGAAACCTGATAATCCAGTGAATAACCGGCTGATAGACGGCAACCAAGAATCTGTTGATAGGGTTTTTCTGCTCGGGTATCACCTTGCCGCGAATGAAATAGCCCATCAATACCGGCACCAGCGTGATGGATAACCCGGCCGAAGCTGCCATTGCATAGGTCTTGGTAAAAGCCAGTGGCGCAAATAGCCGCCCCTCCTGGGCTTCGAGCGTGAACACTGGCAGGAAGCTCAGCGTTATTATCACTAACGAAAAGAACAGCGGCGGTCCGACCTCGCTGGCCGCATCCGCAATGATGCGCCAGCGATTGTCATCGGTCAGTGGTTCGTGCTCGATATGCTTGTGCACGTTTTCGATCATGACGATCGCCGCGTCGACCATTGCTCCTATAGCGATGGCAATGCCGCCGAGTGACATGATGTTGGCGTTAATACCCTGTTGATGCATAACAATAAATGCGACCAGGATGCCTACCGGCAAACTGATAATGATCACCAGAGAGGATCGCAGGTGGAATAGAAAAACCGCACACACCAGCGCCACGACGAGGAATTCTTCCAGCAACTTGCCTTGCAACGTATCCACAGCCCGATCA
>CAYOHF010000049.1:0-22691 GCA_964403695.1 uncultured Woeseiaceae bacterium
CGTTTTTGTAGATTAGTGCACCGTGTTCGGAGGCAAGGACAAGATCCGGCCACAGGTCATTGTTGAAATCACCCGAGGCAATTCCCTTGCCAATGATAAAAGGTTCAAAAAAGTCGCTTATTTGGAAATTCCACGCCTTTGAAATACCAAGTTCACGCGCAGGGAGTTTCGAAAACATTGCGGTAGACGCTTCGGCAGTGATCTTCGGTCGATATTCGACATGGGAAACATTTAATTGGGCATTGTCAAACGTTGATTCCCAGTGGAGCTCCGGTGTGTCTGCCGTCGCCACAGGGTTGACAGTGTCCGCTCTATCTTGTTGGGCAGGTGTGAGCGCGGAGCCAGAAGATAGTGCGAGTGCATAATTGGTGAGGACGGCTGCAATTTTTTGGTCTGCGACCTTTAGCAGGCAGGTCGTTTTAAGCCCGGGCGATTGTATTTGTGAACATAGTTCAAAAGAAGCGGATCGGCTTGCTTGCCATGCGGTCGCATGCTCTTCGCATCGTGCACGAAGGTCAGCTGTGGCGAGGACACGGCAGCCGCTGGTGTCATTGCTGCGACCGACCAGTGCTGTGGCGGTGATCCAGCGGCAATGATTCTGTGCGCCGGCCGGCAGGCTATCACAGGCTTGTATGTCGAGCGTGTCTGCAATTCGATAGATGCGGGCATTCATTTCGCAGTCCGATCGTTCCGGGTCGTCCAGATCCTTGCAGACGGACTCATCCGGGTTAAACAGCAAACTTGAATTGATAAATTGAATTCTGCAATTTTGAATGGCAGCCTGGTTGTCCGACTCAGCATTGGCAGCATTGCCCAGACGACTACAGTAGCTAATGTCATGATTCTGCACGGCCGCCTGCAGTGTGAAGCTTTGGTTGCAACGTGAGCGTGCCGCTGGCGTACTCAGGGTCTGGCAGGGATCGGCAGAGGATGTTTCGAGCGCCAGTTCCTGCGCAACAAACAGATCAACGAGTTGCTGGCAGGAAGCAGAATCTACTGCGGTGGGTGTAGACCGGCACATTTGGGCATGCGGAACGATACTGCTCAATTGTCGAATCTGGCTCGAGAAACATCTCAGCTGCAACTCATCGGGCAGACTACTGCATATTGCCAGCGCGTCACGATAGGTCCGCTGGTGATTCGTGGACAGACCGGTCACGATCGCCTGCTGGTTCGCGCCAAGCTTGTAGTCGAAGATCTTATTGGTAATCAGTCCGAGCGTGGTCGCGAAAAGGACAACTGCCATCGCCAGCGCAATACTCAATTTCGGAGAAATATATTTCGCAATGACAGTTGCCGGATAAATGCTATAGACGCTCAACGCGAACAAAAGTACTGCGCCGATCCCGGGATCCATACCTTTCGACAATAATGCCATGACCACGATTACGTTGAACGCCATAGGTACCGGCAGAAACGTTGCGAGCAAAGCTGTTGCGAATAGAACCGGCAATGTCGGCGAAATACTTGAAAACTGGTCAAAGGGCGCGAGCTCTATGACCATAGCGCCCAATAATCCGGCTAACAGCATTAATGGTACGGCGAGCCAGAGTATATAGAGCAGGTTCCTGCTGTAGCTCGAAAGCACAGACAGAAGGGCGGCAAAATAGGTTTCGTTTTCTTCAAATGGCGCTGTTGTTGGTGGCGCCTTGATAGTTGCAAAGCTGGATAGCTCGGCAGAGGAGGCTGGTTTGTCAGTGATCGCCACGGAATAACGGCGGACCAAGAACGGCAGCGTGCTCAACAGCAACAGAACAGCGCCAACATTGCCCAATGCTATCTCCCATGGCAGCAGTGAAAAGGCCATGCTGAGAACAATGACGTTGAGCGTTGGCGAACTTATTAGCGTCGCAAGCGCCGTCTCAAGGCGGGCACCGGCGGCATACATCCCCTGCGCGATAGGCGTTGCGCAGTTAACGCAGACACCGAGTGGCGCGCCGACGAACATGCCGGATAGCGTGTTAAGCCATGGCGATTTGAAACTACGTTGTTTGACAGAACCGAGAATGGTTAACGCTGCGGCTGCGAAAAGGAGGCCAAACGCCATTCCCTTCCAGTTCGTATACAACCAGTTTACGGTGGTTTTCGCGACACGTTCCGCAATTGGCTGGTCATCGGTTACCGGTAACAGAATATCGAACGCGATCGAGCTGAAGTTGGTACGCAGCCCCATCTGGGCTTTTTCATTGAGCGCCGGTATACGGGATTGGGACCAGAAGACAGCAGCAATCACGACTGCAAAAAGAAGCGCGAGAATGAGACGCTTATTGCGACGCAATGTTGGTTGCACTGAAATTTTCGCTTTGACTATCAACCATCACCCGAATGCAGGCACGCGTTGTGCGAGCAGATTATCCCTGTATCCGGAACGGGAGTCGAATTTGGGCTGTATTCAGAACTGCGGCCAGGCCCATGTCTGCTCCGAAGTTACATTGGGACTGTCCAAGATATCGATTTCAGGAGACAATCAGGAATTCTCAAGCTACCTGGTGTGACATGAATTTTCAGGGCAACTTTACGAAGATAGGCGACACTGATATTACGGCGCTCAAAGAGCTCGTGTTGCAGCTTACCCGCGAGCACTGGACCGGCGACACCACCCGGCAACGCAGGTATGAGGCGCACCGGAACACGCAGGCTATCGGCCTGGTGTATGACCTGGACTTTCGGCATGAGCATCCGACTGTGCAACCACCGATGCAACTGTTTGCGCCTGCGATCAGGCAAATTCTTGAGACTGTAGCAAACTATTACGAGGCGTTGCCCGCGGCAACGACACTTCTGGGGCAATTAGGGAGCGGCTATTATGTTCGGGTCAACCTGGTACGACTGAACCCGGGTGGCGAAATCACGCCGCATCAGGATAAAAACTTTTCACTGGCGCATTCACATCGTGTACACGTGCCGATTGTGACCAACGATAACGTCAAATTTACGGTAGGCAGTGAAACTGTCCACCTGCGGGAAGGCCAGATAGTTGAAATCAACAATCGCCGTATTCATTCCGTCAGGAACGATGGCGTGGACGGCCGGGTCCATTTGATTCTCGACTGGGTAACCCCCAATGAGCCGTGTTGTTGTAGTGCCAAGACCCATCCCGGAGCGCCATGCGGTCCAGAGGCCTGCGTAGGGACAGATCGAATGAAAATTCCTTGCGTGTGTTTTCCTGAAGAGCAGTCGGCTGACACAGCTGATTTGAACTGACCACTAAATGTTGAAAAGTCGGAACGCACTATAATGCAGGCGCAGATGGATCCTCGGGAACTGGCTCGACAGATTGCTGGCGCATTCCCTGGCATTGATTCCAGTAGCGTCCTGAAAGAACCGATTATCATTGTTAGCGCACCGCGCTCAGGCAGCAATCTGTTGTTTGAGCAACTTGCTGGCATTCCCGGGTTCTGGACAATCGGCGGTGAGAGTCATGCGATATTCAGGGCTTTTCCACACTTACGCGCAGAGAATACGCAACTCGATTCTGGCAGCCTTGGCGCATCACACGCGGATGCCGAGACCAGGCAGCTCCTGCGAAGTTGTTTCCTTTACTTACTGCGGGATACAGGCGGCAAACCTTATCTCAACTTGCAAGGTGGTGAGAAACCGCCATCAGTATGCCTGCTGGAAAAAACACCACGTAATGCACTAAATATTCCGTTCCTGCTAGAAGTGTTTCCTGATGCACGTTTTATCTATTTGCACAGGGAGCCACGGCAGGCGATAGCAAGCCTGATCGAGGCCTGGACTCTTGGGCTGCAGAGCGGCAGGTTCAGGACCTTTCAGCAATTGCCGGACTGGGACAGGCCGGGGTGGTGTTTCCTGTTGCCACCAGGTTGGCGTGAGATGCGGGGTAAATCCCTGGCGGAAATCGCGGCATTCCAATGGGCAGCCAGTAATCGAATCATCATTGAAGAACTGACATTGTTGCCAGCAGAACGCTGGACCGCCGTCACCTATGAGGCGCTGGTGGCTGATCCACAAGCCGCCCTGACAGACATCTGTCGGTTTGCCAATATAGAAGCTGACCAGCTGCAAGTGCGCAGCGGGGAATTACCGCTATCCCGCACAACGATTACGCCGCCAGCTCGGGACAAATGGAAAAAGCACGAAATAGAGATCGAAGCGCTCATGCCATCGCTGTCGACTACGACGGGGAAAATTGAGGAATTTTGTAGTGTTCAGGTCGATTAACGCTAGTGCGGTTGCTTCGGTTGCTTCGGTTGGTCTTTGGCACGTATTTTGGATGAATATCGATCGCCGCCGCGGGATCAGGCATTCGCGGCTGAAGCCGCTCCCACAAGACTTTCGCGAAGCAGTGGGAGCGGCTTTAGCCGCGAATTCCGACAGTCATGCCATTCACAGAATCATGAGACAGTCGAGATTGAAGACGTATTTCTAAGATGATGAGAATCTATTCAATTCTGACTGGCAGCATAATTATTTTCCTTGCGGGCATTGCGCAGCCACAAGAGTCGTTTAGCTATCGATTGCAATATGGCTCTCCAGGCGCTGACCGGGTGACAGTCGAGATCGAGGTGCCAGGGATTGCAGCGGGACCGCAGACCCTCATAATTCCGCGAGCTATTCCTATGGGTTACACCCAGGAACCCTACGATCGTTTTGTTTCGGGCGTTGAGGTATTTGCGTTGTCAGGCGAGCAGCTGCAGGTCACGCGTGAAGATGGACCGCGCTGGCATATAGGCGATGAGTCAGCAACAATTTCGAAGATTCGCTACACCGTCGATATCGCCGCGATGGAGTGCGAAATACTTGATTCGTCCGATGCCTCCAAACGGCGCGTGGATTACCTGAGTTTGCTCGGCTACTCGGTATTCGCCTATCTGGAAGGATTTGAGGAACACTCTCTTAAGCTAAGCATTGAGGTTCCAGAAGACTGGCCGGTAACCAGCACGCTGGCACCCGTAGTGCCTGTGAGAGTTGGTAATACAGAGGCAGATGCGGCAGATTTTTATTCGCTGGCAGATTCGCAAATCGTGGCGGGCCCCGCAAGTTCCGTGTTTCGGCTGCGAGGGAGCAAACCTCTTTTTCTCGCACTTTACACGGAGGGTGAGGTCGACGTCGCTATGGTAAAGCGCTCCGCGGAAGAGTCCATGGCAGCTGTCATTAATTATTTCGGCTCGGCCCCGTTTCCCCACTTCACCGTCGTGCAGGAGCTACTGCAACCTATCTCTGCACGGCACAACTATAACTACAGCATGGAACACCTGACGAGTGCGACGTTTTACCTGAGTGCGGATCGGGGCATCACCGCCGCTACCGATCCAGAAGAGCTTGAACGCACGCGGTATAACTACGCGCACCATTTTGCCCACGCCTGGATCCCAAAACGAGTTAGCGGTGCGGGTTATCGACCCTTCAACTGGGAGCTCGCTCCGGTAATCGATTCGATCTGGTTTAGTGAAGGATTTGCACAATACCTGGCCATTGCAGCAGTAGCTGATGGTTTGCCTGAAGCGGAGGGTTCACAGTACCTGGAGCATATGATCCAGTTACGTTTCCGCGACAATCTGGATGTGGCACCTCTATTCAGCCGGAGGATGACACTCGTGGAGCTCTCACGTTCCGCCTCGACGCTATCCAGTTATGACTTTCGTACACTGCGCAACGTAGCCAGCAGGGGCGGGTTGATGGCAGCAGAGATGGATGCGTGGATTCGTCAGGAGAGTGCAGGCACAAAGAGCCTGCGAGATGGCTTGCGATACCTTGTGCGCTGGAGTGAACGGGCGGGCCGGCCGCTCGCAATGGAAGACCTGCCCGAAATATTTGACCATGCCGTGGGAGTGGATACCAAGGCGATAATGCAACGCTGGATGAAGCCGCTTGCCAGGTAAAACGATGTGGATGACCGCGCCAGGGAATACGTAAAATACTGTCGCTATGCTAAAAATGATCCAGGTAATATCGTGGCTCCGATAGAGATTTGCGCCATACAACCGCGGCAATTACCTATTCAGCCACCAAGGTCCACAACGTATAAATACCACTAGGATACTGGCAACCCAATCAGGCCGAAAAGGCCGAAGGACTGCACTTTATGGAATACACGGAACTAGCCGGAACGGACCGGGACGGTTTTCAAGGCATGGAATTTCGTGCCCGACCTGAGATAACTGACCAATTCGCCGCGCCTGTGATCCCAGACTATTTGCAGAATAATTACCGTTGGGCCTATCTTGATGAGCGCAACGCAAGGTATCTCGATCACGAGGCAGTCGTTAAAACCATTCTCTGGCGGCAGCATAGGCTTCTTGAAAGCATGGCATTTGCAGAGATCGAGCCGGCACAAAACGTATTGCAGGCGGCATGTGTCTATGGCAATTTTTCGCGCGCACTGGCCGAACATATTGGCCCGGAGGGCGCCCTGGAGATTGTCGACGTCGCCGAAGTTCAGATCCGCAATTGTCGTCGCAAGCTCGCCGAATTCAAGAATGTTACTGTGCGCCACCAGGATATCCTGCATTTACGCGGTCATTCAGTTGATGCCGTTTGCTGCTATTTCCTGCTACATGAATTACCCGATGATTATAAACACGGTGTAGTCAGTGTGCTCCTGAACAGTGTGCGTCCCGGGGGTAAAGTGATATTTGTTGATTACCACAAGCCACATTGGGCACACCCTCTGAAAATAGTGACAAGCCTTGTTTTCGACACGCTGGAGCCATTCGCGAAAGGACTTTGGCGCAAGGAAATTGCGCAACTGTCCGGCAACGATAGCCGCTTCGAGTGGCGTAAAGAGACTTGCTTCGGTGGTCTCTATCAGAAAGTGGTCGCTACACATAAAGTCTGAAAGCGAGGTCCGGGAATAATTAATGGAGACAATCAATACAGATGTCGCGATTGTCGGGGCAGGGGGCGCTGGCCTGCGTGCAGCGATTGCGGTTGCGGAGGCGAATCCGTCGCTAAAAGTCGCGTTGATCTCGAAAGTGTATCCGATGCGCAGCCACACCGTCGCCGCCGAGGGTGGTGCCGCCGGTGTCATTAAAGACAATGACAGTTTTGACAATCATTTTCACGATACCGTAGCGGGTGGCGATTGGTTATGCGATCAGGACGCGGTTGACCTCTTTATTCGTGAAGCACCGCGCGAACTGACACGCATCGAGCACTGGGGCTGCCCATGGAGTCGTGAGCCAGATGGTCACGTTGCGGTGCGACCCTTTGGCGGCATGAAAGTTGAACGAACCTGGTTTGCCGCGGACAAAACAGGTTTTCATTTGTTACACACGCTGTTCCAGACGTCGCTCAAGTATCCATCGATTCAACGTTATGACGAGTATTTTTCCACCGACCTGGTAGTGAGAGATGGCCGCTGCCACGGCGTTACTGCGATCGAAATGCGTACCGGCCAGGTGCGTTTTTTCCGCGCGAAGTCCGTCATCATAGCGACCGGCGGCGCTGGAAGAGTGTTTCCGTTCACGACCAATGGCGCCATCAAGACGGGAGACGGAATGGCAATGGCGTTCCGGGCTGGCGTGCCGTTGAAGGACATGGAGTTCGTGCAATACCACCCGACCGGCCTGCCCGGGACTGGCATATTGATCACTGAAGGATCACGCGGCGAGGGCGGCATTCTCGTTAACAAAGACGGATATCGTTATTTGCAGGACTATGGTCTTGGCCCGCCGGACCCGTGGCCACGAAAGAAAGCAATGGAGCTTGGCCCGCGCGATCGGCTGAGCCAGGCATTCTGGCATGAACAACGAAAGGGACGCACGATCGGTACGGACTTCGGTGACGTTGTGCATCTTGACCTGCGACATCTCGGCGAAGCGAAAATTAATGAGCGCCTGCCAATGGTGCGTGAGCTAAGTCTGAGCTATGTCGGCGTTGACCCTGTGCACGAGCTCATCCCTGTGCGACCGGTTGTGCATTACACGATGGGGGGCATCGACACTGACATCGATGCAGCGACTTGTGTTGACGGTCTGTTCGCCGCAGGTGAATGCGCCTGCGTCAGTATCAACGGGGCGAATCGTCTGGGTTCCAATTCACTCACCGAGTTGCTCGTTTTCGGCGCGCGCGCCGGTAAAGGTGCAGCTGATTATGCAGCAGGTAGCGGACCCGGAGCCGAGAATGATGTGCAATCCATAGCAAAGAACGCCGAGGAGGGCGTGTTGGCGCTGTTCCGACGCAGCGGCGATGCCGAGTCTATATCAGGTTTGCGGCGGGAAATGAATGAAGCCATGGAGGCGGGTGCGGGAATTTACCGTAGCGAATCGACTTTGCAAACCTGCACAGAAAATATGCAGGAGCTACGTGAGCGATATACGAAAGTCGTGCTGACGGACAAGAGTAACGTCTTTAATACTGACCTTATTGAAGCGCTGGAACTTGGCTCGATGATAGATATTGCCGCTGCCATGGCCTGTTCGGCATTACAGCGCAGGGAATCCCGGGGCTCGCATCAGAGACAGGACTTTCCGGACAGAGATGATGCTGCATTTCTCAGGCATTCACTGGCACAGTATTCAGCTAAGGACCTGCCCGCTATTGACTATAGTGATGTCACGATTACGCGCTCTCAGCCTGCCGAACGAGTCTACGGAGGCGCCCAGGAATGAGTGAGCGAACCGTCAAACTCGAGATTCTGCGCTATGACCCGGAGCAGGATGACGAGCCCTATTTTCAAGAGTATGCCGTGCCATACCGCGATGAGTGGGTGATTCTGGATGCCATTAATTACGTTAAGGACGAGCTGGATCGAACGCTGAGTTATCGGTGGTCATGTCACATGGCAGTTTGTGGCAGTTGCGGCATGGTTCTGAACGGGGAGCCGGTACTGGCCTGCCACGCTTTCCTGCGTGATTACCCGGACCGAATCAGGATAGAGCCTTTGCATAACTTTCCGATTGAGCGCGATCTGGTTGTCGTCATGGACGACTTCATCGACAAACTCGGTAGCGTAAAGCCGTATATCGTGGCGAAGGAAGAAAGGGATGTTGATGCTGGCGAGCATCTGCAGACGCCGGCGCAACTTGCCAGTTTCAAGCAATACACTGACTGCATAAATTGCCTGCTCTGTTATTCCGCTTGCCCTCAATACGCACTGAATGATTCGTTCGTCGGGCCGGCGGCGCTAGCCCTGGCACATAGATATAACCTGGATTCGCGAGATATTGGGCGCAGTGCCCGCGAGGATGTTGTGGCAAGCAACCCCGGGATCTGGGAGTGTAGTTTTGTTGGCGCATGCTCAGAGGTTTGCCCCAAATCGGTTGATCCGGCAGCAGCCATTCAACAAAGCAAGATCGCAAGCAGCGGTGATTACTTTTTAAAATTCCTCATGCCCTGGAAGCGAAAA
This sequence comes from uncultured Woeseiaceae bacterium, assembly GCA_964403695.1. Lineage (GTDB taxonomy): Bacteria > Pseudomonadota > Gammaproteobacteria > Steroidobacterales > Woeseiaceae > SZUA-117. The sequence goes on from CAYOHF010000049.1 coordinate 9,314, forward strand.
TGAGACAGAGAAGATGAGCAGGCGGCCATACATTCGGCAATACTCGCGGACAGGCTGGTGGCTCAGGCAACCGCGTTATGTTCGTTACATGATGCGGGAGATCAGTGCTCTGTTTATCGGCACTTATGCACTGGTACTGATCGTGGCGTTGTTTCAGTTGTCACAGGGAGAAGCCGCCTACGAAACTTTTCTCACTGTCGCAGAGGGGCCCGTGGGATTGGTTTTTGCAGTGATCACGATGATCTTCGCTATTTATCATACCTATACCTGGTTCCAGGTAACGCCTAAGGCGATGCCGCTAATGTTTGCCGGCAAGCGCATCGCCGGACCGATCATAATTGCTGCGCACTGGATTACATTCGCGGTAGCCAGTGTGGCGTTGTGGCTGTTGGTGGGTGGCTAGTCATGGCCAGTTCCAATAAACCGATCATTTGGGGTCTGTTCGCCGCCGGCGGAACAGTTGCCGCATTCGTAGTGCCAGTCATGGTTTTGATTACCTGCCTGGGCGTGCCGCTGGGGTTGCTTCCGGTTGACGTGCTGTCTTACGAACATGTGATGGCTTTGTTGCAGCACCCGATTAGCAAGCTCGCCACATTTGGAATGTTGTTCGTGGTCATCTGGCACGCGGCTCATCGCATGCGAATTACCGCGCACGATGTGGGCATTCGTAACGATACCGTGGTGGCTATGGTTTGTTATGGCATAGCAGCAGCAGGTACGCTGCTCATGCTCACGGCGTTGCTTACACTATAGTCGAGCAAGCCGTCTGATCCGTTGCGCTCAGTGTGCGCAGGATACGCTGCAGGTCAGAATTCGTCTTCCCATCCGTCGGGAAGCGCGTGGGCGATACCCTGATGACAGTCGATGCAGGTTTCCCCTCTTTCTTCCTGCCTTTTAAGTGTGTGCTTTCTGCTGGCGCTGCGTTCCTGCATTTCCAGGTTCATATGTCCAAGTTCGTGACAATTGCGACATTCGTGGGAATCGGAACTCTGCATGTCTGACCAGACCCGCTTCGCAAGATACAATCGCCGCGCTTCAAATTTTTCGGGCGTATTAATCGTACCCATCAGGAAGTGTGGAATCTCGTGCAGGCTGGCGCGAATCTTGCGACCCATTTTTGGGAAAAACTCCTTTGGAACATGGCAGTCGGAGCAAACAGCCCTGACGCCGGTGCGATTCGAATAATGAATGGTCTCCTGATATTCCGTGTATACGTTATCTTTCATGACGTGACAGGAAATACAGAAATCTTCGGTGTTCGAGTGATCCATTGCCAGGTTGAACCCGGTCCAGAAGAGGATACCGAATGTGAACAGCAAATAGCCGCCGACAGGGATCCCGAGCAAAAACCATTTACCCGGTTTGCGCCACAGTTTTGCCCACCAGCCCGTCGCTTCTGTTTCGCCGCTTGGATTTTCGTCCATGGTCAGGCTCCGCTTGTATCAGGTTTCAGGATCGAAAATACTGCATCATCGGGATCAGCCAAATCTGTAATCGCAACATTCCTACTGCAAACTGGCGTAATAATGGAGTAGCGCTGTAATCGATTTTTCATCCAGCGAATCGACTTTTTCTTTCATTTTGTCTTCCATCATGATTCGCTCGCCCGTTGCATATTCGGCGAATACCTGTTCCAGATATGGCGTCCACTGCCCTGCAAGCATGCCAGCGTCATCGTCGGCGTAGCTGCCGCCATCGGAGTGGCATTTCTCGCATTGTCTCTTGTGAATTCCGGCTCCTTCGGCGGCAAGGGCTGCATCGAATTCCTGCTTTGCCGCGACGAATGATTTGCCACCGTAATATTCGGCTAATTCGAGAATCTGGTCTTCGCTCAATTCCTTTGCGATAGCGCACATATCGGTCGCAGGACGTTCGGTATCACCTGAACGATATTTTGATTCGTGACAAGGGCGCGCTTCATCCCGATACTCGAACATGTACTCCTCAATGACGAATGGCGACATCCCGGCGATGGTCGGCACGTCACTTTCCAAACTGACGCCGCCATCACCATGACAACTGTTGCATGTCTCAAGATCGCCCTGTAGATCCGCATAAGCGACCGGGGTTAGCAGCCAGGCGGCGAATATTGGCAGCAGATATCCTGAAAGCTTTGCCGGGCCGGTGATTTGCATGTCGCAGTTCCCCTATTTTTTGCGGGCGATTTCAGTCGAATAATTTCTTGGGTTTGGCGAGCATTAATATAGGTGATGACACCGTATGCCCATACGTAGTTACCAGCATGCAGTGCATTGGGTCTCTAATGTAGTGTACTTAGTAGCTAAAAAAAGAACTGAGCTGTGAGGGTTTTCCAGCATCGTATCGCGGCATTTGAATGCAGATATGATTTTCAGTGCTCGCCCGGGGGGTTGCTAAAGCGTCGTTAGCACCTCTGTAGTCAATCTATCGACGATGTCGTGGGGTGAATGGCAATGACCAGGAACTTGTTACGCCGGAGGCGTGTCATTGCGCTTCGTTATAACAGGCAATAAGAACCTGAGCAGTCAGTGCCCAAAGCAGGGGGAATGGTTCGGGATGTCGATACATTCGAGTTCAGCCAGTCAGCTACCGCGTTTGGCGGCGCGTGACTTCAAGCCGGGCGAATATAGCTGTGGACAAAATTTACTAGCTAAACGGATACGAACAGGCCTGAACGTACTGGCTCGAGTCGCCATTCTGTCGTTTCTTTGTGTCGCATTTCGTCCGCTTATCGGTGCAGAGACTGAGCCCGAAGTGGCATCCGATGTTGCGTATAGCGGCAAGGGCGCCGACACCTGCATAGCCTGTCATGATGACCCTGAGTCACTCGCCATATTCCAGACCAAACATGCGGTACCGTCGGATCCAGCCAGCCCATTCGGCCACGGGCAGCTGCAGTGCGAAGCCTGCCATGGACCAGGTGGAGAACATTCGCCCAGGGTGCGGCGCGGAGAGGAGCGCCCTCCCATCATCTCTTTCGGACCTGGTGATGAAGCAAGTATCAGTGTGCAGAACGGCATGTGTCTGAACTGTCACGATGGTGAGATTGGTTTCAGTTGGCATAGCGGGCCGCACAATGTTGATGAAATTGCTTGTGCCGATTGTCATGTGAGTCATGCGCCCAGAGATGCCGTTATGCAAACTTCAACGCAGCCTGAGGTTTGCTTCCAATGTCATCAATTGCAGCGCAGCGAAACGCTGAAGGCGTTTTCGCATCCCTTTTTCGAGGGTAAGATGGATTGCAACGGATGTCACAGCTCTCACGGAGACGCGGTCGCAACGACACTAGCCCGTCAAACGGTAAACGAAACCTGTTACCAGTGCCACGCGGAAAAACGTGGTCCATACCTGTGGGAGCACGCACCAGTTAGCGAGGATTGCGGATTGTGTCACTCGCCGCATGGCTCTAACCATCCGGGCATGCTGACTCGCCGTGCGCCTTTACTTTGCCAGAGTTGTCACTCCCAGGCCGGACATCCGAGTGTCGCTTATCAAGATGATGGATTAGCGGGAGGTACACCATCGCGGTTCCTGCTTGGCGAAAGCTGCCTGAACTGTCATTCACAGAGTCATGGTTCCAATCACCCATCCGGTGCGAAGCTGTTGCGATGACAAATGATGCGTGTTCGATGTAGTACGTTTGACAGGATAATGAAGATGAACATTTTGACGGTGTCAATACCAGGAAAACTGATTCTTGTCGCTATGACAGTCGCGGTGATGGCAGCGACAACAGCGCAATCGCAGGAGGTCGATACGAGTACCTGGCAATGCGAGTTCTGCCCGTTCGAAAGTGGAAGCCGTGTTGACTATGAGCTTGGTGCAACCAATGTCAGTGATGATTCGGCCTACCTGGGTGATGCAAGCGGTTATAGCGAAGAAGGCGTTTACGCCAACGTCGATGGTGAGGGTAGTTACGCAAGTGATGGACATCAACTTCGCTGGCGGGTCGAGGATCTCGGCCTTGATTCACGATATGCAGAAATTGCGGGCGGCCGCCAGGGCACTCTCGATTACAACCTGTCCTACCGGGAAATTCCAAGGACACAGTACTTCACGACTAACACGATTTTCCAGCAATCCGCGGCCGATACGCTATCGCTGCCGACGGGCTGGGTACGAGCAGCGGACACGTCGGGATTTACTGAGCTCGACACGAGCCTGGCACGAAAGGATATCGAAAGCGATCGCAGTATTTTGCAAATCGGCGGGCGTTATCTGGCAACAAATCGTATCAGTATCTCTGCGGATTACAGCAGACAGGAAAAGCAAGGCGTCGACATTGCTGGTGGTTCGTATTTCTTTCAGTCCAGCCTGTTGGCCAGGCCGATAGACTATGTGACGGATGCAGCGGACTTCGGTGTGCGTTACGCGGCCGATAACGGTTTCCTGTCACTCGGCTGGTATTTTTCTAATTTCGAGAATGATAACGACGCAACGAACTGGGAGAATCCGTTCACGTCAGCGCCTGGGTCAGAATTTGCCGCAGCGGCGCAGGCCCCGGGCAACAATTTTAACCAGTTATCGTTGTCCGGTGGTTTTAGCTTCTCGCAGTACAGTACCGTCATGTCCTTTTCTGCGGCGGCGGGTCGTATGAGCCAGAACAAGGCATTCCTGCCTTACACTACCAATGCGAATGTTGTCGTCGCTCCGTTGCCGCGACTGTCTCTGGATGGTGAAGTCGATACGTCCAATTTCGCCTTCAGCCTGAACTCAAAGGTGTTCAATAAAGCACGCGTCAGAATGGCTTTTCGCTACGACGAACGCGACAACGGGACGGCACAGGACCTCTGGTCCGGCGTTATTGCGGAAACCTTCCTTTCTGGTACAGAAACCAACATTCCTTACAGTTTCGAGCGATCGACCTTGAATCTCAGCGCAGACTATGACCTGTTCGATACGGTTCGCCTCTCCGGAGGCTACGATCGAAAGACCATGGACAGGGACTTTCAGGAGGTTGCCGGGCAAACCGAGGATGGTAGTTGGGGCCGGCTGCTGTGGCGCCCGAATGGAATTCTGCGATTCGACGTCAAAGGTGGCGCATACCGGCGGGAGATAGACAGTTACGACGAGACCTTTGCGGCAACGCTCGGGCAGAATCCGTTGATGCGAAAATACAATCTCGCATTCAGGTATCGAACCTTTGGTGAATTGACTTTTGTGGCGTCGTTCCCGGAAAGCCCGATCACTATTACGCTAAACGGCTTGTATGCGGATGACAGCTACACCCAGTCAAGAATGGGCCTCATTTCCGGCGAAGAACTTCGAATTACAGGGGATCTGAGCTGGGCGTTAGGTGAAAGATCATCGCTATACCTGACCGGTGGCTACGAAAACATCAAATCCGAACAGTTTGGCAGTGAATTGTTCGCGCGGGAAGACTGGAACGCTTCTAACAACGACAACTTCTACACGGCCGGTGGCGGATTCCGGGTCAGGGAGATCGGTGGCAAACTCGATCTGCAACTGGACTACACGCGCTCGGAGGGTACATCCGAGATCGACATCGCATCTACTGTCAGCGGCCAGAGCCAATTTCCGGATCTGGAGTCGACGCTTGATTATTTGCGCCTGCTGCTCTCCTATCAGCAATCGAATCGACTCGCACTGACATTGAACTTTCGTTATCAAAGTTTCCTGGCCGAAGACTGGGCGCTTGAAGGCGTTGCGCCGGACACAATCCCATCGGTCCTGACGCTTGGCGCACAACCTTATGACGAAGACATGATGATAATCGGTCTTGGTTTCCGTTATTCGATTGGCGGTTCTGGCGATGCATCGTCCTACTAAGAGATCAGGCGGCGACGACAAATGCTTAGCCAGTACTTTCCGCTATGTAATTCTACTCATTACAAGTTTCCAGATCGTCCAATATATTGGATGAATATAGATAGAAAATCTTTTTGAATCCCAGGGGAAATATCATGAAATCATTAGCGCGAACCTCGTCGTTGGGGGCAATCATTATTTTTTTCGCATTGGCGATGGCGGGTTGCGCCGGAGATGACGGGTCGCCCGGCAGAGATGGCGCGGACGGCGCGGATGGTGCGGATGGGTCAGACGGCGTAGACGGCGGCGGCCCGGGCACAGACATTGTTAGTCGCGATTTGCCAACGCTGCAGGGCCACATCCCGATGTTCCCGGAGGATAATTTTCATGGCAATGGCGTAACCGGGCTGGATGATGACAGGACATTGCCCTATGACGTGCAGGCCGCTTTTAATAGTGACACATTCTTCTGGCGGGTATCTTATCGTGGCAACGAGGGAAAACGTCACGAATACATCCGTTACACCAACGGAGTGTGGCAACGGGAAGGTGGCGATCGACGCGATGCGCAGGCCTCCATCGATGGCGATTCCCAGCAGGGCGACACAATCATCTCGACCATTTATGAACAACGCACGTCGATCATGGTTAATGACCCGGGAGCGGCCGTCAATGTCGATAACTTTGGCGAATTTGGTTGCTTCCTGACCTGCCACAATTTCAGCCGGCATATGCCGGAATGGACCTCCGCAAATGGACACGATGGAAAGTATGTTAATCCGGTTCGGGCGACTGGTTCCGCGAGCGGCGAAATTGTGCTCGACCTCTGGCATTGGCGCGGCGCCCGCAGTAACCCAATCGGTCGGTCGGATGATCAGAATATCCTTGCACTGGACTTTATACCCAACGATGGTAACGGTAGCGATTCTGGTGGCCGCAAGGGCGATGCTGGAACAAGTGTCTTCGCGTCACAAGGATTTGACCCTGTCGCCGGCCCGGACTTCTTTTTGAACCCTGATACGACATCCGGCAAATTCGCGTTCGCGTGGGATAATTTCTGGAAGACGCCGTTCTACTACATGACTCAGGACAATGCGCTGCAAGTTGGACCTCTCGCACCCAACCCGGGCACTATTACGAATGCCGATGCTGTCGCCCTGGGATATGCACCGACCGAAGGAGACACCGTTCCACGGCGTATCCTGCGCGCGGGCGAAGGCAGCCGAGCCGATATCACTGCACTGGGCACGACGTTCACACCACTGACGCCTGATAATTCCTACGGCGTCTGGAATGTGCAGATGCAACGCGCCATGAATACCGGCAATCCCGACGATGTCGCAATGGTACCGGGCCAGGTCTATGAGGCGGGCTTCGAGGTGCATCTCTGGGAGTACACCACGCGAGATCACTACGTATCGTTCCCACAGACGATTTCCGTCGGACCGGGAGCAGCGGACATCCAGGCAGTATCCATCCCTGGCACAGGTCCGGAACAAGGACCCAACTGGAACGAAATTCCGATGGTGCGGCTGAATCTGTTCCAACCCGGCATCACGACCTGGGAGTTCCTGACTGGCCAAAATGAAACAAATGGCGTGGAATATACCAACGCCCAGGGTCAGCTGGTCGGTCAGGCACATAGCGGGTCCGGCGCGGTTGATTCAGGAAGCAACCGCTGCACCGACTGCCACACTGTTCTAACCAGCGAACCGGCTCCGCCATTATTCAATGCCGGCGCCATGGAGGATCTTACCGAAAGGCGAGGAGGGATCTGGGAAGACACGCCAGTTGTTGCTATACCCTGAGTCCTGAATACCCAATCAGCAGCCACTGGGAGCAATCCCAGTGGCTTGAATGGTCTCAAGTCGAGACGTGAACTTGTCGATACGCCGGAGTAGAGCGGTTTATTGTGGTGGGCACCAGGATATGCCACGTTAGGTTGCGAAAAATACGTAGCCGATCGAATTCGCATCTCAGCACGGCAATTTATCGGAGATTATTCTCCGGTTGCATGTCTCCAGCATAAGCGCCGCTCGCCAAGGACCCGTGGAAATGCAATCACTCACCGTAAAAGATTTGATGGTACTGAAAGACAAGTACGCGACGATCTCTGCAGACGCCACGCTGCGCGATGCTGCTCTGGCGCTGTACGAAGCGCAATTAAAGGAGTTAAGTATGGACCCGACTCGCCATCGGGATCGCGCGGTGTTAGCGATCGACGCGCACGGCGAAGTTTACGGCAAGCTTGCCATGCTGGACGTGTTGCGCGGACTTGAATCGAGGTATGACCGGGTTGAAGGATCTCGTGCGTCGTCCAGGGCGGCGTCAAGAATTGGCTCCGCGAGGTATGTCATCGAGTCGATGGGCAGGGACATCGGCCTTTGGAACAAGCCGCTGACCAATCTCGTGGAAAAGGCCAGTTCGGTAAAGGTGCGACAGCTCGTACCCTCTATCGCAGATGGAGAATCAGTAGAAGAAGACGCCTCGATAGATGCAGCGTTGCATCAACTGATTATGGGTCGCTTTCAATCCCTGTTTGTAACGCGAAACGGAAACATAGTTGGCATCCTCAGGTTAACCGATGTCTATGAGGAAATTAGCAAGCTTCTTCGGTGTTTCGACAGCAAAACAGAGGGTGCAAGTCTCGCTACTGAATAAAACACATTGCGAGCATTTATCTAAATGACACGTCTCACTGAATTTACGGTGCCCACTATTTTGTAGACCGAGTTACAAATGTACCAAGACAGAGAATGGAAAAGAGGACAATGAATTGACTGTTGAATCTATCATGACCTGCAGGATTGAGAAGCTTAAGCCGACCGACAAAGCCAGTGATGCGTTTCGATTGATGCACAGCCGGCAGATTCGAAATCTGCCTGTTGTCGGTGCCGATGATCAGTTTATCGGGCTTTTCGGCATTCGGCGGCTAATTCATCTGATGTTACCGAAAGCGGCTCAGATTGATTTCGGTTTAAGGGACCTGAGCTTTATGCCTGACGAGCTGGGCGAACTTCACAAGCGCTTGATTGATATTGGACGAACACCGGTTGTGGAGTTGATGGAACCAGTCAAGGACCTGGTTTTCTGTGCGCCTTCAACGCCGTTTCCGGAAGTGCTGGAGTTGCTTGATAAAAGCGCTGATATGAGCCTGCCAATTATTGTTCTCGATGGCGATAGCGACAGCAAGAAGCTGGTCGGAATGGTCTCTGCGTGGGATGTGCTTGAGAAGATCGTACTCAATTGTTTGTGACAGTGGCTGAGCAGTCAGGCATGTGTGCCGGCAATAACGCTGCGAGAACCAATAGTGAAATGAATAGATATTCGGGAATCAATGACTAGGGCGATGATCAAAAGGTGCCGCAATCATGCACGCTGATCAGGAAGCTGTTTCGCTGGTAGTGTTCGGCTGGAATCCGCTGTGGGTTTCCGCAATCCTGTGTGTTGTCACATACATTCTCATTATGACGGAAAAGGTTAACCGAGCCATTGTGGCGGGGCTTGGTGCCGGTCTGATGGTGACGCTGGGTGTTTTGAATCAGGAACAGGCAATAGCCGGTGTCGATTTCAATACGCTCGGGCTATTGACCGGAATGATGGTGATCGTTGCAATCACCCGACGCTGTGGGGTTTTTCAATACGTAGCAATCTGGTCGGCGAAGAAAGTGGAAGCGAGGCCCTGGGGCATACTCCTTATGCTTTCAATCGTGACTGCGGTGCTTTCGGCATTACTGGACAATGTGACAACCGTGTTGCTTATCGCGCCAATTACGCTTCTGATTACCGAGGAACTCAGAGTCAACCCTTATCCATATTTGTTTACAGAAATACTGGCTTCCAATATCGGCGGTACGGCCACACTTATTGGTGATCCCCCCAACATCATGATCGGTTCTGCCGTTGGATTGTCCTTCAACGACTTTGTCATAAATCTTGCGCCGATAACGCCGGTGATCCTGGCAGCCACGCTGATTGTCATTTATTTCAAATGGGGCAGGGGATTGAAAGCCACCGACGAGGCGCGCGAGCGAGTCATGCGATTTCGCGAGCGAGACGCGATAACCGACGTCAGACTGCTGAAAAAATCTCTGTCAGTCCTGGCCCTGGTAATGACAGGTTTCGTGCTCGCTCATCCACTACACATAGAACCGGCCACTATCGCGATGTTTGGCGCCGGACTGCTGCTGTTGCTGAATAATATTGGCGTCGCGGCAGAGGAGCAGACCGAGGATGTACATAACTCCTTTGGTGAAGTCGAATGGGTCACCATCTTCTTCTTCATTGGCCTGTTTATTGTTGTAAGCGGCATTGAGCAAGCGGGCCTGTTGGACATTCTGGCCACCCGGATCCTGGAATGGACTGGCGGCGACATGACCGTAACTGCGATCGCCATTATCTGGGTATCTGCAATCGCCTCCGCGCTGGTTGACAATATCCCGTTTGTTGCAACGATGATTCCCTTGATTGAATCTATGGCGCCTACATTTGGCGGCGCCGAGAACCTGATGCCGTTATGGTGGTCACTCGCACTCGGGGCCTGTCTCGGCGGCAACGGCTCGCTGATCGGTGCCACCGCCAACGTCATAGTTGCCGGATTTGCTGAACGTGCCGGTCATCGCATCGGATTCTTGTCATTTATGGCGATGGCGTTTCCGTTAATGCTGATGAGTATCGTCATTGCGACGTTGTATGTGTATCTGCGCTATTTATAACTTCTGAAGTTCTGTGTCGTACTGGCATCAATCGCACTTCCTGATTCTTATGCTTTCCTCATCACTCCGCACGACGCGATTTCGGAAAAAGCCGCATATCTGCCAGTGACATCTTAAGGGCAGCTGCAAAGGACACATCATCGAGTAGGTAGTATTCAACCTTCATCGCCAGTGCTGAGCCAAATATAATGCTGATCAGTGACATCAGGGAACCAACGGCCAGCGTCGACATGCCGGTCACGCCCTGGCCAATGGAGCAGCCCAGCGCAAGCACACCACCAAATCCCATCAGGATCCCACCCTTAATGTGGCGGATCATGTCGTCACGGTCGGTGAAAGTTTCAATACGAAAATTTCCGATCAGGATCACATAAACGAACGAGCCAAGAATTACACCAAACACCGCTGCGATTCCGAAATTGATCGTGGAGCCGGTAAATGTCATCAGGTACATCAGGCTCTCAGCTGTCGGCCCAACAAATGTGTAAGACTCGAAGCGCACCGGATCGAAATCATCGAAACCGATAACTCCCGTGGCATACCAGCCAGCCGGAATGATCAGGCCAATAATGAGGCCAGCAGCAATATTGTTGAAACTACCGCGGAAAGATTTTGCGGCGAACGCGTAGACAACCAGTCCGCCGCCCAGTAAAGCCGCTACGATAATATTCACCCGCGCAACATTTTCGAAGCCGGCAGCGGCAGCAATCAGGGTACCGATCCCCTGGTCGGCGATACCGGAGCTGGCCAGGTTAACATTGGTCACTTCGATTGCGTTGACTCGTATCAACGCGAACAATCCACGCATGGTCATATACGCCGTCAGGCCGAGAAAGACCAGTACAACCAGTGATTTGAGATTGCCACCACCCACCCTGACCAGGGTGCGCTGCCCGCAGCCCGATGACAGCGTCATGCCAATGCCAAACAGAGTGCCACCGACGATATGGCCGAGCCAGCCGAAATTCTGTGTCAGATAGAGCGCCTCGCGCATATCAATCACACCGGTAGCATGCAGGGCCTGGCTGGCAAGGATTGCAACGCCTATCGCCAAAAACCATGCTCTGAGCCGGTCTTTGCTGCCCATGTTTACCCAGTCGCTAATTGCACCCATCGTGCAGAAATTGGTTTTGTTTACCATTACACCAAACACGATACCTACCAGAAATCCCAACAGGGCGACCCGGTAAACCGGTTCCCACTCCATCACTTTGTTTCTCCCAAATCCCGACTCCGTGCGACCACCTGAACATGGCAAGTGAATTCAAGTCCGCCCGATTGAGTGCAGGTGCTGCTCAGAACAAGGTATTTTTTCATTCTGTTTTTTCGCCGTCTTCCGCGGCCGGCGTAACCAGAGTACCGTCAGATTTTTCCACGCCCTGTGCTTTGATAAAATCGTCGTAGCGGATGTCATTGTAGTGCCCACCCTGGATGTACTCTCCCAGTAACAGGAATTCCTGTGGCGTCCCAATCATGCCGAGGTGGCGGTAAATCTCCTCGCCGTCAAGGTCGACAAAGGACATAACCGGCGTCAGGAACACGCCTTGCTGATCTGAAAAAACTTTTGAGGGCAGGGTAACGCCAGCAAAGTCCTGCATCTCGACATCACCATGAATGTCGATGGCGATACTGACAAACCGCTCCTGGTACCAGTCCTGTACGTTTTCCTGGTTGAAGACGTTTTTCAGCATGTGATGACAGTAGGGGCAATCCTCCGCCTCGAAAAACAGCAGCATGCCGAGCTTCCCTTCATCGCGAGCCAGCGCCATTTCCTCGGGCAGGTCACCAAAGGTCAAAGTGAAGAAAAATTCGCGCGGATTCCGTGTATCGGATGCCTTTGCCAAAGCCACGCTGGTGACCAATAGACTCAGTATTAATAGTAACCTGGTGGAGATAATTCTTGTCGTTGTATTCATTCTGCTATTGATGCGGATCTATTTACGCGCGCCGGGGCCATTAACCGCAAATCCATTACTCATATAATTGAGAAAAAACTCAAGATTGCGGAATTCCTCGCTTTGCAGCGCAAACGGTTTCGCACGGACATCGAAAACGCAACCGGAAAAACGCTCGTGAATTGACAGCATGCGACCAAACTTGGAGCGGTACACGGGAAAATGTGTCGGGTGACCCAGGCTTGCACTTAACCTGTCAGCCCGCGCATACAGTCCGGACGAAATTCCATGGCAATCCACGCAGGAAAAATTCAGTTGGCCTCGCTTGGTGTAATAAAATTGTTTGCCAGCCTCGTAGGCAGCGAGTGCACGCGGATCATCGCCGACGCGAATATCAAGTTTGTTACCTCTTGCTGCAAAGGCCAGGTAAGCGGTTATTGCGGTTATTTCCGGTTGGGCGTAATCCAGTGCCGGTTCATTGTGCTCAGACCTGCAAAAATTAATTGCGGTTTCCAGGGTGACCACCGTATCGCGGCTACTGTCATATCGCGGGTATAGCGGCCTGATTTCTGCAAGTGGCTGGGCGAAACAATCAGCGTAGGTTTGGCCATCGGAGAATGCTTCCGCCCATAGTTCCTGGCCCTGATCTACCGCGAACTCGTAAGGCGGAAATATTTCGATATCCAGCCATTGCTCGCGCGCGTCGCTGTCGATAGCGTAAATACCATTGGCATACTCCGCGATCGGAATATCGGGAAAACGTGCCTGGTAAAAGGCGGTGAACGCGAGTCGGTCCTCCTCCGGACCGGCAAACGCCGTATGTTGCATTAACAACGCCGCAAGTATGGGAAAAACGATTTTTATGGATTTTTTCATACTTGCGCTTGAATCAGCTGTTGCCTCGCTGCAGCCATCAGATTTTCCTGCTGAATAGTGAAATCGCCCAGCGCGCGTAGTAATTTCGCCCGCTGGGCGGGCTCCTACAAGTGCCAATAAGAATTGTAGGAGCCCGCCCAGCGG
>CAYOHF010000050.1:0-19892 GCA_964403695.1 uncultured Woeseiaceae bacterium
TACAAGGCGCACCCGCCGAGGGCACGTTGGTATTCCAGGTTTACGACTCGCCGAACGCTTTCGGCGATTTCCGCAACCCCGTGAAAGAGATCCGCGCGCCAATTCAGACTGACGAGCTGTACCAAATCGGCGACATACGCGCTGGGGAAATAGCAGTGTTGGTCTATGTCGATGAAAACGAAAACAGCCTGTTAGATAAGAACTTTATTGGCATCCCGAAGGAGCCGCTTGGAATCTCGAACAATTATCGCCCAAAAGGCCCGCCTGCTTTCGGCCGTGCAAAATTCACGATTAGCGAGGGCGAATCAGCAACCATCGATATCGAGATCTACAAGGTACTTGGCAATCGCGGCCGTCTTGGCGTTGGCGCCGGGGTTATTGGTCGCGGCAGTCCTTACGTTGGATCCGATACGACCGTGTTGCAACCCATTCCCGTAATTACCTATAACGGGGAGCGGCTGCAATGGCTTGGTCCAAATGTGCAATACGGATTGATCGGAACGGGCCGGTGGCGCCTGGCCGCATCTGCGTCGTATCGGATCGGCGTCTATGAGGAAAGTGACAGCCCGGCCCTTATCGGGCTCGGTGATCGCGATAGCACCCTGATGGGTGGGTTGGGTTTTCGTTACGAAATTCCCGGCGGCGTGAATCTGCTGCTGCGCTATGAACACGATGTACTGGATCAAATTGGCGGAGGGACGGCCACCGCGAGGCTATCAAAAGGCTTTCAGGCTGGCTGGTTTCGTATTGCGCCGCAGCTGCAATTGAACTGGCTCAGCGCAGACCTCACAAACTACGATTTTGGAGTGCCGCCAGACGCTGCGACACCGACACGTCCAGCGTACAACACTGGCAGTTCAATCAGCTACGAGGCCGGGATCACCAGCTTCATCGAGCTAACGGAGAACTGGCGCATCATACTCAGCGTCTCGGCTGAGTTTCTCCCAGACGAAATTACTAATAGCCCGATTGTCGCCGACGATCATATTATAAAAGGCTTTGCTGCGATCACTTACGTATTCTGAGTTTTGCTCTGGGTCACACAGACAGAAGGAGGGTCGAACTAACGCACCGCAATGAAATAGTGCGATAGCTTTTACCAAATGAAAAAGACAAGAACTGTCGTTAATGACGTCATGCAGTCCGGTTACAGCTATCTGTGCACGGAGCCAATGGGTCAAAACTTCCACGCTGATTTTCGGCCTGAACTGTCCCCGAAAACAATGCTTGAACTTGGCGTTTTCGGCGGAAAATACATGACGGACTGCGGCAATGAATATCCGCTGGATTGGTTTTCCAATGCCAAACTGTGTGCAGAGCAACGAGACCCCGACCTTAACTTGTTTGGTGTTAACGCATCCCAGTCGTTATCAGTCTGGAAAAAGAAGGGATGGATCTATTCAGACGATCCGCGAGGATGGTTTCAATGGTACTGCCGCTACTATTTGGGTCGAAGATGCCCTGATGACGATAGACAGATAAAAAGATGGCGCGCAATGAGCCGACACATTGCTCAGGTCAAAAAGAACTGCGAACGATGTGACTTTTCCTGTCGTCCGCGGCAGCGCCAGGCATTGCTTCATTGGGCCTATGATTCCAGGCAATTCTAGAGACCCGTAGCAGTCTGCAGCATCGAACACCAAATACAGCGGCTCATTGAGTTCGCCTGTTTTATAATAACTAACGCAACCGCGCCAAAATGTTAGCTATTGTACAAATGGAGCACGAAATGATTATGAAAACACCGAAACGATCCTGGGTTGTGGCTATTTCATTGCTGACCGTCGCATTGCAAAGCGGCTGCACAGGCATCCCCGACGGGACGCAAGCTGTAACCGGATTCGAGCTCGATCGTTACCTCGGCACCTGGTACGAAGTCGCTCGGCTCGATCATAGTTTCGAGCGGGGCATGTCCAATGTCACCGCAAATTACAGCATGCGGGATGATGGTGGTGTGAGTGTGGTTAATCGCGGCTACAAAGTCGACAAAGGCAAATGGGACGAGGCAACGGGCAAGGCTTACTTCATCGGCGATACCGATGTCGGCCAATTGAAAGTGTCGTTCTTCGGGCCTTTTTATGGTGGTTACAACATCATTGATTTGGACAAGGACAGTTACCAATATGCGCTGGTCGCCGGACCAGATCGGGGTTACTTGTGGATACTGACCCGTTCACCGAATCCTGACCAAAACGTATTGTCTAGCCTGGTTAACACAGCCGCCAGCTTGGGATTTCCAACTGACGACCTTATTTACGTTGATCACACCACACCTGATTAGGCTATTAATCAGCACGGATATTATGGCGACGGCATAGATATAACCGTAGTTGGTAGCACCGGTATTATTGTCGCGTACCGGGTCAAATCAGTGTTGGCGCCGCTGCACTTTAGTATCTGATCCGATCACAGCGCGCACCCGGACGCATGATTAGCATTTGTACATTGCCAATTACACGTTCGATGAATGCACTTTCACAGTAACCCAGGTAAAACTGCCACATGCGCATGAACTCATCGGAGTAACCGAGCAAACGCACTTCGTCGATGCGCGCGGAAAACCGATCATGCCAGTGTCGCAAAGTTGTCGCATAATGCGGGCCGATGTCTTCCAGGTGTATGACCCGCATATCCGTGTGGGTCGTCATGGTAAGAGACATATCGGTGATCGAGGTCAGGCAACCACCAGGAAAGATGTACCGTTTGATAAAATCGACGCCGCTCTTGTACTGATCGTAGCGTTGGTCCGCTATAGTTATCGACTGCAGTAGCATCTGTCCGTCACTCTTCAATAATTCGCAACATTTCTTGAAATAAGTGGCATGAAATTCATGGCCGACCGCCTCAATCATCTCTATAGAGACGAGCTTGTCGAAGCGGCCCTCCAGGTCACGATAGTCCTGAAACAGTAGCGTGATCTTGTCGTCGAGACCCGCATCTGTGATGGCTTGCTTCGCGTAGTCGAATTGCTGCTTCGAAATCGTCGTCGTCGTGACATTACAGCCGTATTTCTTCGCGGCGTGAATGGCAAAGCCGCCCCACCCGGTGCCGATCTCAAGCACGGAATCGTCGGCGGAAAGATTCAGCTTCCTACAGATTCGATCGAGTTTTTCCGTCGCTGCGTCCTCGAGTGATGTTTCCGGCGTATCGAAATATGCACATGAGTACATCATCTGTTCGTCCAGCCATAGCTGGTAAAACTCGTTACCGAGATCGTAGTGCGCCGCAATATTCTTACGACTACCCAGGCGGGTATTCCTGTTCAGCGCATGGAACAACTTCTGCAACGGTTTGCCGAGCAACGCCAGTCCGGAATCGATCTGCTGAAGAACGTCGCTGTTTCGAATGAGAATACGCAGCAGATCGGTAAGCTCAGTGCTCACCCAGTATCCGTTAATGTAGGCCTCACTCGCCCCGATCGAACCTCCAAAGGCCATGTCGCTATAGAACTTTGGATTGAGCACGTCGAGACGCACACTTACCGGAAAATCGTCGGTCAATTGACCGCATACGAGGTGTTCCCCGTTTTCACTGAGCACAATCTGACCAAAGCGAATCTTTTCCAGGCGCGACAGAACAATTCGGCGCGCCAGCCTGTCAAGCACGGTCGATTTCGTAGTCGCTCTGCGGAACTCGAGCGATTCTGCCGAAGCGAGCTTCGTATTCATCGGGTAACTACCTCTTTTTCCTTGCCGGGATGCGTGTACAAAGGACAACGCTTGAACCAGAGTCGCAGCGCCTCCCAGTAGATCGCAAAAATTATCTTGAACGTATGAAACGGGAATCGCAGCAGCACCGCGGCCAGGGATCGAGCGGTGATTCGTCTGCGATTTAGAACCATTGCGGTATCGAAGAAGCGCTGACCGTCCTTCGAATTCGCCATGAATACCGATAGGCGGGCGGCGGGCGCCGACAACACCCAGTCATATTCAATATCCATTGGCATGAACGGCGATACATGCATTCTCTTTACTGGCCTAAAGCGCCAGGAGGACTCATCAAGGCCTACATGACGACAGTCGAGAACATGGGTATCGCGCTCTCCCCAAGGCGTATTGTTGACCTCCGAGACGATGTATTCGAGCGTGTCGCCATCGGCTGCAAAGCAGTAGTAGAAGCTCACAGGATTGAAGCAGTAGCCGAAGTACGACAGGTTTGTCAGCAATCGAATCGGCCCACCGGGTCGACTGCCGGTTTCCACTTCGACCAGATCGCGAACAGCATCCCCCAATGGCTGGTCCTCCGAACCGAGGTGATGCCCGCGTCGAAATCGTGCCAGCGCTGGCCGCGAAACAGACCAGAACCAGCGCTTGCGGAACAGCGTCGGCAGCTCGTCAAGGTCCAGATACATTAGGAACAAGCGATAACTGAACTGATGGTTCGCCGGCTTTAAACGGGTGTGTTTAACTTGCCCTTCGTAGATGCAGCTTTCCATAGGATAGCCTCTCCTCGAAATGTCCAAGGGCGTTCAATGCGCTCACTACGCCGTCTTCGTGAAACCCGTTTCCCCAATAAGCGCCACAATAAAATGTTCGGCCCTGATTGAGGTCGGCCTGTCGTTGCTGAGCAATTACCGATTCCCGCGAGTACACCGGATGCTCGTAGCGCACCGTGCGAATGATCTTCTCGGGACTAATTCTTTGGTCATTGTTCAAAGTCACGAGGTACTGACTGTTCGCCTTGAGTCCTTGCAGGATGTTCATGTTGTAGGTGACGGCAACGTGGCCCGTCGAATCCCGTGGTATGTGATAGTTCCATGCCGCCCATGCGCTCCGCTGTGTTGGCATTAGTGACTCGTCGGTGTGCAGAATCGCCTCGTTAGGTTGATAGCGGATAGCACCGAGAACCTCGCGTTCTTCGGGCGTCGCGTCCTTGATCAGAGACAGCGCCTGGTCGCTGTGGCAGGCGACGAATACGTAGTCGAAAAGTTCTCTACCGCCGGTGGCTGATTTAAGTTCAACGTGACTCCCCAGGCGGCGAATGCACTGCACGGGACTATTCAGTCGTATTCGATCACGGTGCCCTGCAACAAGTTTATTAACGTATTGACGCGAGCCGCCTTTGATCACGCGCCACACAGGTCGGTCGCTTATCTGCAGCAGACCGTGATTGGAGAAGAACCGAAACAGGAATTTTACCGGCATATCCAGAACCGAGACTGGCTCTGCAGACCATATCGCTGCGGCCATGGGAACCAGATAGTGATCGATAAACTCGTGACTGTATCCGTTCTCAATAAGGTAATTTCCAAGCGTTTCTGACTCATCGAGGTCGCTTACACTCGGCAACGCGGTCCTGTTGAAGCGGAGAATATCGCGAATCATGCGATAAAAAGGTGGCCTGAAAATATTTCTGCGTTGTGCAAACAAGGCATTTAACGACGAGCCACTGTATTCAATCCCGTCGTTGTCGGCCTGAACACTGAAACCCATTTCGCTTGGCTGAGAGCCCTGCCCGATCTCGTCCAGCAGACGAATGAAATTCGGGTACGTGCGATCATTAAAGACGATGAAGCCTGTATCAATGTCATAACGCTGATTGTTTTCATAGACATCAAGCGTATTCGTGTGACCACCAATATAGGTGCCAGCTTCGAACACGGTAATTTCGTGCTCTTTCCGTAGCCTGTAGGCGGCTACATTGCCAGCGATTCCGGTACCAATGATTGCGATCTTCATGACATCACCAGCGCTGTGGCACGCGTTGTAGTTTTGCCATGTCGTAGCCGAGCGACTCGACTAATGACACGAGGCGTTCATAGTCCGAGTCCGAGATCATCGGCGTGCGTGCCATGATCCACACATAATCACGAGCCTGTCGGCCGACGATAGTCTGAGTGTAATCATCATCAAGATAGACGATTCGGTAGTCAGCCTTAATCGGCCAGACAAAGCGCATTCCCCAAAGGGCGTTTGACCCGTCATCCATGACGAATCCCTTCGGGTTGTAATCTTTCACCTTTCCGTCGAAGCCGTCTTTTCTGTAGGCAAAGTTCGTCGCAATCGTTCCGTCATCATTCAGGCTGTAGGTCTCGACCGCATTGTGTGCGCCCTTCTCGAGAAACGTCGGGATGTTGGCGATGACGTACCACCGCCCCATGAAGCGATCAATCTCGACATAGTCCACCGTCTTCATCTCAGGTCCTTTAGCAACGCACCCGCCCAGGATGATTATTGCAAGTGTGGCAAGCGCCAATTTCAATTGAGTGTGCATATCACGAAAGCTCGTAGCGAATGATGTGTCCGCCTTTGGCAACGGACTCGAGCGCCAACCATTCATGGTTGGGCGAGTACCAGAGCGTCAGGTCGACGTCATGGGCCGTTAGTTTGAAGCGTGTTGCTGCGACTGGTTGCCCGCGAACCTTGAGAATCTCATCGCCGATTTTTTCCACGATAACGTCCACGTATTCGCCGGTCTGTGGATTGAGCAGACGCGGCTGATCGAGAAACTCTGCATTCCAGTAGGCGAACGTCATTACGCACTCCGGCAGCTCGGTCGGGCGGTCGCCGCTCTCGACAACAAAACCGGTTCCGGTCTGCTCCCCGGAGACCTGGATGCGCTTGCCATTCGCGTTGGTGCTGGCGTCAAACTCGACCAGGCAGTTATCAGTCCAGCGCTCGGCGGCACTATGCTCGTATCGGTACGCGGAGATGAACAAGATCTTGACCTTAAAGTTGGCCTCGCTCTGCACATGTTTCACGCCACCCACATCTGAAATTGTGAACAGGTGCTTACCGACTTTTTTCTCATTCAGGTAAACATCAAAATCCCAATTGGCGGCCCCGTTCTTGCGCTCCTGCGCGGGAGCCGCGGATATGAATGCCAGGCTGAGCAGCCCGATCATTACCAGGGTCGAGAATCTTCGTTTCATGATTTAGCCTCTTTGAATAAGTCTTGACTGCGACGGGGTCCCGGGAAAAATGCATTGGTACGGGCAATGTATTCTGCGTACTTCGGACGCCTTTCACCGATCGTCTTCTCGAGCATTGCAACACCCGAAACTTTCAGCAGCAGGAGACTCATCAGGAGCGGCGATACAATGGTCCACCAGCCACCGGCCGCAACAGCAAACAGGTAGAAGGACCACCAGATACAAAAGTCTCCGAAGTAGTTAGGGTGGCGTGTGTATCGCCACAGCCCCGTGTCAAGCACGCGACCCTTACTATCTTCACGTGCCTTGAATCTCGAAAGCTGATAGTCGCCACCCGCCTCGAAAACGAATCCGACGAGCCAGAGCATGGCTGCGATAATGTCGATCCCGTTCAGTGCAGCGTTCGATGCAATAGCGGGCAGTAGTGGCAACGCCACCAACCAGGCCAACACCCCCTGCAAGCCGAACACGATGTATACGCTCTTGAAAGTGAAGCCGGGCTCGTATTTCGCACGAATTGCCTGGTAGCGATAGTCCTCAGACTCGCCCCAGTTCCGCCCCGTGATATAGATCGACAGACGTAACGCCCATATTGCGACCAACACCAGGACCAACGTGCCTCTGATCGAAAGCGGTTGCGCATTAAGTGCGAATACCACAGCAGCGATCAGGAAAAACAGCGACCACAAACTATCAACGAAACTAACGTCTTTCCTGACGACGCTGAACAACCAGCTGACAACACCAACGACAAGAATGACGATCAACGCTATTGAATAGGGATGCTGCATCATCGGCTGCGCTCCGCAATCCAGTTGCGCCGCCGTCCCGGCATGCCGTCCAGATTTTCGGACAGCCGCATCAGCATCGGCATCATTACCGCCCAACCGACTGCAAGCGCTGTCAATGCTGCAATCTGATTGGTGAGGACAATGCCGCCGAGGGCCTGGCCCGCAATGTATGACGCCGGACCGCCGTAGAACCCCAAAAGTGCAGCTAATTTGGGCTTGCCGCGGAGCCAGCGCATCGAAACGTTCAAAGTCATCGCGAACAACATCCACATCGTGATGATCCAATAAGGGGCGAAGTAGTCGCTAAACAGGCCGGACTTATACGTAACCCAGCCAGCGGCGACGAGAATACTATCGAAGCTTGCGCCGATAAGGCCACAACTGAGAACCAACAACACTTCCTCAAACGGCTTGCGCGCCGCGCGCAGGTGCAAAGTGAAAGCAAACAGAGCAGCAAGTGGTCCCAACCACGGCATTTGCTGGGCGCCACCGATGACTGATAACAGCCAGGCGATTTGAAAAACCACAACGTTGACCAGGAACAACATCTCAGCGGCCCGCCTTTTGGAACAGGTAGTGACCGACGTACCACTCGTGTCCTTCGTCATAGTCAAATAACTCGGCACATGCCATGAAAAACATCCGCCAACGCTGCCACCATAGCGAGGCATTTTCCTCGCCATAACAGTCGGCAAGAACCAACCTGATCGCGTCTTCATTTTTTTTCATATTGTCCAGCCATGCATTGCATGTTTTGGCATAGTGCTGGCCGTTCCAGTGCCAACGATCAACAATGCTGAGACTTTCGGCGAACCGCAGGGGCAAATCGGCGCTCGGCATAATCCCGCCGCTAAAAAAGTGCCGGCTCATCCAGTCGGTTGGACCTTTGTCGATATACTCGTAAGGTGTCGTGCGATGGCAAAATATATGCATGAAAAACCGACCATCGGGTACCAACCAATCATCAATACAGGAAAAGAGCGATCCGTAGTTACGCATGTGCTCAAACATTTCAACCGAAACCACCCGATCGAAGCGTTTATCGGTTTCAAAATCATTCATATCGCAAGCGATGACCTCAATATTCTGCAGCGACCGGTCACGTGCCTGCTTGAGAATAAAATCACGCTGTGACGTTGAGTTAGAAACCGACGTTACCGATGAACTGGGGAAGCGCTCCGCTATCCATAGCGACAGCGAGCCCTAGCCACAGCCAAGGTCCAGCACCTGCATTCCATCCTCGATACCCGCGCGTTTCACAGTTAGCTCGAGTGCGGCCTCTTCGGCCTCAGAAAGACTATTGACGTGATTCGGCCAGTAGCAGCTGCTGTATTTGAGATGATCTCCCATGATGTGAGAGAAAAATTCTGCTGGAACTTCATAGTGCTGTTCGTTCGCAAGATCGGGCACCAGCGCAATGGGTGACTCATTCATCATCGCAACGAAACGATTTAGCGCGTCGGCGGCGTACTCAACGTCACCGGAGTGAATTTCTTTACGTTTTACTTCGAGCAATCTACGGATTCCAGCTCGAATGACGGTATCCGGCACCAGGCCCGATTCAGTCCAGCTGACCGCTTTTGCAGTGATGGCGCTCATGGCAGCCTCCAGGATTTTCTTCGGGCCAATATAATGCCCGGATTTTCCAACGACAACGCCCGGAACGGCTTTGTTACATCTGCTTACAAACTGTCTTATTTCAGCAAATTATCATCGTGTCACTGCGGGCTTTCAGTCGCGTTGCAGTGCGACCCGCATTATTCTGGCTGCAACGTAATTGGCGTCTTTCGGGAAATGCCGCGCTGATCACCACCGCCGATTCCCGCCGGCCGGTCATTCCTTTGTTCGTCGTGGACAAACAGGTCAGCCTTTTAGAGGAATGCGAACTTCAAATCTCGCACCTTGACCACCGCTATCGAGCAACTTCAGCGAACCGCCATGTGCCCTGGCAACCAGGGTTGCCAGGTACAGACCGAGACCAGTCCCACCAGACTCTCGTGCCCTCGATGTATCGCTGCGATAGAAGGGCTCGCCGATATGTTCGGCCTGATCCTCCGACAGACCCGGACCGTGATCCGCAACCGTCATAAGGAGTTCGTCTTCCGTCGCTGAAATCATCAGTTCAATCAAACCGTCTTCGGGCTTCGAGTATCGCAACGCGTTGCTAAGGAGATTTTTGAGAAGCAAGCTGATTCGTGCTTCATCGAGTGAAACAGTGACGGGTCTTGCAGGAAGCTTGACGCTAATCCGATCCGCCTCCCTCGAGAAGAAATCGTCAAGCAATTCCCTGATTAAATCGTCGATGAACACTTGCGTCCTGGACAATTTCGCGTGACGGCTGTTAAGTCGCTCGGCCTCAAGCAGCGAAACAACAATCTTCTCCATTTCTGAAATTTCGGCTTTCAGGCTCTCAACGTTGTCCTTATCATCAATGAATTCGAGCGTCAGCCTCATTCTCGAAAGTGGTGTGCGTAGTTCGTGGCTAATCCCGAGCAATAACGTGCGCTTCGCATCAAGAATGCTTTCTACATCACCCGCCATTCGGTTGATGTCGGTTGCGAGATCACCGAGATGATCGCTGCGCACATTCCGGATACGGAAATCAAAGTTGCCTCGACCTATGTGTTCAGCGCCCTCACGAATCGTTCGGATCGGTCGAAAAAGCCACGTAATGGCTGCATAGGCCAACAACAGAATAGACAATCCCATGCCCAGGATGAGCGGGACAAGTGCCGGCCCGTCAGTCGCGTCCGCGATTCTCGGCGTCGAAACGACAATCTCGTAACCGCCCTGTCGCATGCGGAGGAAATCATGGTGATTCAGGTTGGCGAAGTCGACATTCTGAAGTTCGCCAACCCACCCGTCAGGATCATCACTGAACCAGGGGCTTGGCGCGAAATCAAGTTGCTCAAGCCTTGGAAACGCCGGATCGGATGCCCAATCGATATCGGGCCCGTAGATACGAATGTCCACCGGGACCTTTTTCGTTATCGCTATCGCACGCTCGATGTTTGGCGGCACGCCGATGTCTTCGCGCACATAACTCACGTGCAGTGACAAGTGCCCGCTGATAAGACCGCGAATTTCATCACTATTATAGAAACGTTGAATTGCTTTGAACGTTCCAAATACGAACAGGCCGCCCAATAAGACGAATATCGCCAGCAGGCGAAAAGACAGGGAGCGCGTAAGGCGACTAGGCATCAGTCCGGGGCACGCCGACGAACGAGTAGCCACGACCCCAAATCGTTTGTATAAAACGCGGCGGTTTGGCCGAATCACCAAGCTTTTGACGCAGGCGGCTAATCATGATGTCGACGGACCTGGTCAGGATTGCAGCATCAATGCCGCGCAATTCACTCAGAATATCGTCACGCGAAAGTTTGCGCCCATGACGTCGAGCCAGTATCAGAAGGAGTTCGTATTCCATCGAGGTCAATTCAACTGGGCTGTCGTCAACGCTAACCGTCCGGGATTCGGTATCAATAGACAAACCCTCAAAACTCAACTCACCTTTCGTTGAGCCTGTAACTTCCGATCGTCGCAACGTCGCCTGCACACGTGCAACCAGTTCACGCGGTTCAAACGGCTTGCCGATATAATCGTCTGCGCCCAGCTCAAGGCCCGATACGCGATCGATGACGTCGCCCCGGGCTGTGAGCATGATTATCGGAATATTGCTGGTTTTGCGGATCTCACGACAGATCTCGAAGCCATCCTTGCCCGGCAGCATGACATCGAGCAATAGCAGATCCGGCTCTTCCCGAGCCAGCTTCTTGAAACCCTCAACTGAGTCATACGCGCACACAAGGTTGATGCCGTAGCGCTTGAAGTACGCCTGCATCAGTTCGGAGTGCTTCCGATCATCATCTATTAATAGAACCTTTGACATAGCGCAATGATAACGCGTGTCAGCCGGGTAATCGCGATATGCCAGTAATCGATACATTTGGAAACATTCTGAAACGCCTGCGAAACCCTTCCGGTATGCCGCTCTGTGAAACTGTCGCTGTCTTAATTAACGCTCACAAAGGGGCAAAAAATGAAATTCTCAAGCAGTTTATTGGTTGTATGCAGCATGCTTGTGCTATCGGCATGCAGCTCAGACAACGACAATCCTCCACCGACAGACCCACCAGCCGCCACGCTCAAAGTTCAGGTCCTGCATGGATCTCCTGACGCGCCGGCTGTCAACGTGCTCGTTAACGGTGGCGAAGTCCTCAGCGAGGTCGACTACAAAGTAGGTTCAGAGCAGCTTACGCTGGACGCAGGCACATACTCCGTTCAGGTTGACGGTATCCTGCCTGGTGGCGATGTCACAGTAATAGGACCAGTAGACCTGGATCTCGCGGCCGATACGATTTACACGATTGCGGCGGTCAACACTGTAGCTGCGATTGAGCCGGTCGTAATCAGTCAGCCGGACATAGCAGTCAGTGCCGGATCGGCACGACTTTTTGTTCTTCATGGGGCAGCAGCTGCTCCGACGGTCGATGTTTTTGTCACGACACCGGGTGCTGACCTGGCGGCAAGCGCCCCGGTTGGAACTTTTTCTTTCAAAGAGACCATTGGTCCCGCTGAAGTCGCTGCAGGCGATTACCAGGTTCGGGTAACGGCCGCAGGCGATCCATCCGCAGTCGTGTTCGATTCCGGGACGGTTACTCTGAATGACGGCGATGACCTCACCGTTACTGCATTGCCAAACACAACTGGCGGGGCGGCAGCGATCAGCCTGGTCGCGCTTAACGGTGCCGGCTCTCTGGAGATTCTCGATGTAAATACGCCGACATCGCTGCAGGTTATTCATGCCTCACCGGATGCACCAGCAGTTGACGTTGTCGTTGACGGCGGTGTATTGGTTCCCAACCTGGCATTTCCGCAGGCGACCGGCTTCGTCGAAACACCGGCTGGAACCTATAACGTCGCAGTGACAGTTGCCGGCAATCCTGGTGCAATTGCTATTGGACCGGTTGATCTTGATCTGGCCGCTGGCGTGCGCTACTCAGTACTCGCCGTTGGTGAGCTGGCTGCCATTGAGCCATTGATCCTTTCGGACGATCCACGCCGTGTCGCAACAAACGCCAAGGTTCGTATCGTACATGCCTCACCGACCGCAATGGACGTCGACATCTACGTAACCGCTGTCGGTGCTGACATTAACGCCGAAACGCCGACGCTCGAAAACATAGCGTTCAAAGACAACACCGGCTACCTGGCACTTCCTGCTGGTGACTATGACGTGACTGTCACACCGACAGGTACGAAGACAGCTGCTATTGGACCGGCGACGATCTCAGTCGCTGACGGTGGCATATACACAGCGGTTGCCAGAGATCCTCTGCCTGGTGCAGCTGAGTTCGGCCTTATCGTTTCGGATGACTTCGTAAACTAAATGACAATTTAAGTTTCCCCCCTACGCATTTAATGCGTAACTCCGCTTATCCCCGCCTTGTGCGGGGATTTTTTTTGCCCCCCGCAATTGCCACGCTCAGATACACTGAACAGGTGAACCATGTACCAAGGCCCCTGTCTGAGGACGGCAGCTGCTACGCCGATCACTGCTTTCACTAAACGAAAACAACGTTCGGTATTTTTACCAACTTGGGACATCGCCCGCTGGGCGGGCTCCTACAATTCTAATTAGCAATGTAGGAGCCCGCCCAGCGGGCGATTGCGGGCTATTCAAGTTAACTTGATGCTTCATCCGGGCGCTGATTTTGAGTTTATGGGACAGCAGTGGTTTCAGATTTATTTTCCTGCCTAAGCGCCGGACCAGTACTAGCGAAGTGCGTAATAAGAAGATAGCAGGTGTGAATTAAGTATCCGACGCCGCCCGGTAACGGGAAACTTGATTTAATATAGTACGGCATTGATTATCGGGACCAACAGGAGATATCACCATGATAAACCGACGTGATTTTCTGAATGGATGTGCATTAAGTGTTGCGGCAGGTTCAGCTATCTCGCCACTCGAAGCCCTGGCACAGGGCACACTCAATCCTTATGCGTTACCAGCCGACTACTACCCGCCGACGCGACAGGGACTGCGTGGCAGCCATGAGGGTTCATTCGAGGCAGCCCACGATATGCGCATCGGCAAAAAGTGGGATATTGCGGATGCCGGCGATCGTGAATACGACCTTGTCGTTGTTGGTGGTGGGCTCAGCGGACTGTCCGCTGCATATTTCTATCGTAAACAGCATGGAGCCGACGCCAGAATCCTGATCATCGAGAATCATGATGATTTCGGCGGGCACGCCAAACGCAATGAGTTTTGGCACGACGATCGGATGTACCTGGTGAACGGTGGCACGCTCAATGTCGAGGCACCGTCTCAATACAGCAAGGTTGCCGGCGAACTGTTAGCGGAGCTTGGCGTCGATCGTAAACGCTATTTCGAGAAAAATAGTGGCATGTTTTCGAACTATGCCGATATGGGTCTGAAAGGCAGCATGTTTTTCGATAAGGAAACCTTCGGTTCCGACAAGCTGGTGGTAGGTTGGGGCAGTTCACCGATTGGTGAGACTGTCAGGAATGCGCCACTGAGTGATGAAGTCAGACGCGATGTCGTTCGACTTTACGAAAGTGACGAGAACTATTTTCCGAACCTCGACGCGAACGCGACCAGAGCAAGGCTCACAAACATGAGTTACCTGGACTATGTGGTCAATGTCGTGAAGTGCCACCCTGATGTTGTGAAGTTGTTTAATACGAGTCTGATGGGCCTGTTCGTTACCGGCATGGATGCAGTGCCCGCCATTTATTGTCGCGACATGGGTTACCCGGGTTTCGACGGGCTGAGTCTTGAGGATATATCGAAAGACCAGCTTATAAACGAGGCTGGCGGTCAACATGGTCGCGAGAATCAGGAGCGTGCGGGTACTGGCGACGACGATATGTACTTCCCGGATGGCAATGCGACGATCGCCCGATTGCTGGTACGGTCTTTGATTCCCGATGCGCTGGCTGGCAATTCGATGGAAGACGTCATTACTGCACGCGTCGATTACGGGATGCTGGACAGAGAGGAAAACAATGTAAGAATCCGGCTGAACAGCACTGCAATTAACGTCGGGCACATAAATAGTGGCCAGGTCCGGACGAGCTACGTTAATGATGGCAAAGCCGTTCACGTGAGGAGCAAAGGCGTAGTGCTTGCCTGCTGGAATTCGGTCATTCCCTATATTTGCGACGAGATTCCGAAAAAGCAGAAAGAAGCATTGTCCTACGGTGTCAAGGCACCGCTGGTTTATACCGGTGTCCTTGTTTCGAACTGGCAGTCATTTGTCGATGCAGGAATCTCAAGGGTAACAGCGCCAGGTGGATATCATCCCAGTATCGGACTTCAACCGATGCTTGAAATGGGCAGCTATCGCACCGCCCGAAGTCCCGATCAGCCCATCGTCGTTCGAATGTCCTGTTATTTTTCTGCACCGGGCCTGTCCCGGCGCGAGCAACATCGTGCAGGTCGCGCCGAATTGCTGGGCACGACGTTCGACACTTTCGAACACCATATCCGCGATCAGTTGTCGCGCATTCTCGGGCCGACCGGTTTCGATGACGAACGCGATATTCTTGGCATCACGGTCAACCGATGGCCGCACGGGTACACCTATTCCTACAACCCGCTTTTCGATCCGGAGGAGTGGGCCTACACGACAACTGCGGAGCGTCCGGCTGTGATCGGACGGCAGCCAATTGGTCGTATAACGATCGCGAACTCGGATGCGGCGGCAAGCCCGCACACGGACGCGGCGATCAGCGAGGCGTACAGAGCCGTTTCAGAACTGGGTGATAGTTGAGGGTGGGTTCGAAACGGAAAAGGTGTCAGGTTAATTTGCGGGCACCTTATGCAACCAATAAACCTGACATCTGGTTGGTCCGAAGATAGACGCACTAAATAGTGCATGCAGGGCCGCTTTAAGCGGCGATTTCAATCGGTTGATGCAACACGTACGCTAGATCTCCCGCAGGGCGCGATCCAGAGTGTCTGTGAATTGCTGGGCGTGGTTTTCGTCGAAGACCAGGGGCGGGCGAATTTTCAGCACGTTGCCGCTGGGTCCGTCGGTTCCCACGAGTACTCCCAGTTCACGCATTCGGTTGACGACAGCGGTCGTCTCTTTCGCTGCTGGTTCGAGAGTCGAATGGTCGCGTACCAATTCCACGCCGATGAACAGGCCGGCCCCACGAACATCACCGATAAGGGGGTGCTGCTCTGCGAGTTTTTCGATCTGCGATCGAAGTATTGCGCCGACTCGTGCCGCGCGATTCTGTAGTCCTTCTTGTTCCAATACATCGAGTACCGCAAGCCCCACCGAACACGCCACCGGGTTACCGCCGGTGGTGCTAAAGAAATCAGTTTCCTGCATGAGTGACGCCACAATTTCGGGTGTTGTCACCACTGCTGCCATCGAGAGGCCGTTCCCGATGGGCTTCCCGAGTGTGACGATGTCCGGGACTACGTCATGGGCTTCGAATCCCCACAGGTGATCACCGGTTCGGCCGAAGCCCGATTGGACTTCATCGGCAACGCACAACCCTCCGGCCGCACGTATTTTTTCGAAAGCCTCGGAGAGATAGCCCGGGGGCGGAATCATTATTCCGTTGCTACTGAGGACCAGATCAAGATAGAAGGCGGCCGGCGCAAAACCCCGGCTGGCCAGTGACGCGACGGCGTCGTCGATGCACGCTGCATAGCGCTCTGCGAAATTGGGGTCGTTCCTGCGAAATTTTCCCCGGTAACCGTCTGGCGCAGGGATCGTGGCGATGTAGTCGGCCAGCGTTCGGCCTTTGTCGATTCCATAGTCGGCCGGCGACAGTTCGTAAACTGCATCGGTAGTACCGTGATAAGCATCCTCCATCACGATGCCGCCTGAATTTCCCGTGTGCGCCTTGGCGAGTCGCCACGCAAGATCGTTGGCTTCGCTTCCCGAGCAAACGAACATGCAGACCGATAGATCACCAGGCATGGTCGCAGTGAGGCGATCCGCGTATTCGATAACGGATTTATAGAGATAACGAGTGTTGGTGTTCAGTGTCGCCGCTTGTCGGGCCAGGGCCTGCACTACGGTGGGATGACAATGTCCGACTGAGGGGACATTGTTGTAGGCGTCGAGCAGCGAGCGCCCCGTGTCATCGATGAGCCATACACCCTCGCCACGCACGACATGAACAGGGTTTTTGTAGGAGAGTTCCAATTCCGGCCCAAGGCGCTGCCGGCGCCGCTCGATGAGCGATTGCAGATTGTCTTCATGTGACGGGATGCCTGGGAAATCCGCAACGTCGATGGAGATCGGTGTCGCGCAGGCGCGACGCAGGGCGGTGTACATGCGTTCTGCCCCTAACGCTCGCAATCGGTCGAGCTGTGCCCCGGCATCCTGGATGCCCGCCATAATGTAAGTCGTGTTTTCCGGGTGATCGCAGACTCGCCAGTTCGCAATGGTGACCTCCATCGCAAGTCGGGTGCACGCGAGATCGAAAATCAGGCGCAGCTCATCATCCTCAAATTGGGTAACGGCGTGATAGCCTGCGGTGATCTCCGCTGCGGCAGCGATCGGGTCCGGGTGATCGTCGATCAACCCAGCGATCGGTACTGCAAGATCACAAACCAGCGGCGCATGAATGAGATCGCCGAAGTCGATGACGCCGCTGACGCGGTTGCCGTCGGCAAGGGCGTTCAACCCGGCAATATCGTTGTGGATGACCTGTGCACGCAGCCTGTTTAGTTTCGGCAGCACTTCAGTGTCGAAGTGCTCGAGAACATCCTCGACGACACGACGGCGCTCTTCTTCTTCAATGTGGTGAGTTCGCGAGCGCAGTGCGGGCGCCTGGGTGAGGTCCCAGAGTAATTCGTGCCGCGCTGCCGGATGAAAGAAGCCGCGCAGGGCGCGGGCTATGCGCGCGGCCATTGCCCCGACATCGCGTAACAGCGCCGGGTGTAGCGTGGCATCACCGAGCAATTGGCCGGGTAGGAAGCTGAGCACCCGCACGATGAAACGCCGCCCGTCAGCGCCATCGATCTCATGAAACAGAGCACCGTCGGGTGTCACCTTAACCCGGGGAATTGGTAAGCTCGGATCGGTTCGGCCGATGTGCAGCAGCGCCTGGGTCTGCATGTCCAGAATTTCCGGTTTTTCGGCAGGGTTCGCAATCTTGAGAACCCACTCGTTTCCGTCTTTGGCACGTAAATGGAAATTTTGATCGCGCTCGCTGGCAAGCGGTTGAGCGGATGCATCGATGTCGAATGCCCGCCGTGCGATTGCTTCGGCCTCCTGATTCGAAAATGCCGGAGCCTGCGCTTCTAATACCGTTTGGGTCTCGGCTGCGGCTCCGTTGGGGGATTGTGGATTAGTGGACATTGTTTCTAGCTTCTCATTTGGTGCAACAATTCGCTGGCGCACATGTAAACGGGGTTCCTGCTAACGAGCCGCAGGGGTTGGTGCTGGAGCCACCAATAGAAACATTCTCGAATTCACCTAACTGGTAGAAACGCTGCTTCGCATCCTCCGCATATTGCCGATCGACATAGCTTTGCCCTTCGACGAGCATGGTGTGTTCGATGTTGCCGCCAGGAAACCCGAAGGTCTGCTGCAGATCCCGGGGTGTGAGCAGCCGGGACCAGACGCAATCTTCCGGATTTTCGACGTGGCTAAGGATGATCTCCTGCACCTCGGCCGTCTCCGACACGCAGGCGCCACCAACCCGATCGTTACCCTCTGGCAGGGTGACCGGGTGTCCAGCGCGTGCCAGGTAGTTGGCCGCGACCAGGCCATTGATACCAGCGCCGACGACAGTGATGTTCTGTGAGGTTTTCGTCATTGAGCAAAAGGTATCACTCCCTTATGTATCTCTGCATCCTCACCTACGGGCGATGTACTGATACACGGGCCAGGACACAGCCACCATTGCTACTGCATACAATGCGGTTTCCCGCTCGACGTATGCCTGAAACAACGTAACAATTGTCCAGCCGATCAGGCACACGATCGTGCTGTAAGGATGGCCCCACGCCCGGTACGGGCGCTCAGCTTGAGGTTCGCGCCTGCGGAGGATGAAAATGCCGGCAATCAACGCAAGATAAAGCGGTACAAAGAAGAACACGGAAAGCAGCAGCAGGAATTCGAATCCGCCGACCAGAATAAGACCAACCGATACCAACCAGGTAATCAGGATCGCGAACACCGGGTTACCGCCTTTGCCGACTTTCTGTGCTTGCCGCGCCACGAATCCGTCTTCCGCGAGCGCCTGAAGTATCCGCGGTCCACTCATGTATTCGAGGTTCTGGTGGCTCAGCAAAATCAGGATCGCGGCAGCAATGATGACAGTGCCGGCCGCTGGGTGGATAGCAAGTTCGAGGGCGCGTGCCAGTGCCAGATCGCTGCCTGCAAGCGACGCTAGTCCAACACTTTTTACCAGCGCGAGATTCAGCAGCATATACAAGACAATGACAATCACCATGCCCTTGATGCAGGACCGCGCCACCGTACCGGCGCCACCCTTGATCTCGCCGCTGAAGTAGGACGCATACAGCCAGCCGTCGTAGGTAAAAATGATCGTCGCGACCACCAGGCTCCAGTCGCTGAGCGTGCTTTCTGTGGCTACCGACGGCGCTGTATCGGCAACCGGCGCCGCAGCGAAAAACAGCACGAGCGACAGCGCTAAAATGCCGAGTCCGATCAACGCCGTCGCACACTCCTGGATCAGGGCGCCCAGGCCGATCCCGCGCAGCTGGATGATGGCGAATATCGAAGTTATCGTGATGGCGAGCGGGGTACTCCATGCCGCCGACTCAGGAAAGAGAATTGCAACGAATTCAACGATGACCACCGCCTTCAGTGCGAGGTCGGCAGCGTAAGTCAGCCAGTCAGCCCAGCCGATGACAAACCCGGCGTACGGACCGTATGCACGGCGTATGAGAGCGTAGAAGCCGCCGGAGCGCGGCGTCATGCCGACCAGTTCGGCGGACACAGCGGTACTCAGCAGTACAAATAAACCGGCAAGCAGCCAAAGTGCCAGGTACAAAGAGGGTTTGGTTACAACCTCGGCGATTTCGCCGGGGCCGCGCAGGATGCCCAGACCGATGACACCACCAACGGTCACAGCAAGCACAAATCTTTTGGGCAGTGCGCGTGTCGGATGTTCTTCTGTCACATTAGATCCAGTCCTTCAGCTATGGGAACCAGTGGTGGCTTCTTGACGTCGCCGACGGGAAATTTTCAACGATTGTCGCC
>CAYOHF010000050.1:19992-21886 GCA_964403695.1 uncultured Woeseiaceae bacterium
GAACCAGTGGTGGCTTCTTGACGTCGCCGACGGGAAATTTTCAACGATTGTCGCCAGCACTAACTAGAAGCCCGCAACGCCGCTTGGGTACGCTGTCGCATCGCCTTCTATGTGCCCGCATTTCTCGACGTGCCGGATAGCGTCTTCCATGATCTGCAGTCCCTCGCGAAGTACGGATTCCTCCATATTGAGCGCGGGATACAGTCGAATCGTGTCCTCGCGATCGGAAATTGCCCATACACCGTTCTCGAGCATCTTTCCGCGAACCGCCCGCGCCGTCCACCAGTCTTTTTCATCGACGCCCGCGGATTCGGGCTTGCCGAAACTCACACCAAGCAGTAACCCGTTGCCACGCGCCTGCCGCACGATACTGTACGTTTCCCATTCGCGCATAATTCCAGCTGCGATATTACCGAGCCGTTTCGCATGCGCAACGATATGGTCTCGTTCGAAAATTTGCAGTGTCCTGATCGCCGCTGCACACCCCGCAGGCATTCCGGCAAATGTCGAGCCGGAATTAAAATCTTTGTTGTCGCCCATGATTTCATCGCGCGCGGAGATTCCGCACAGCGGTGCAATACCACCGGACAGGTTTTTTCCGTATACGAGGATATCGGGTACAACGTCATAGTGTTCGATGCCCCACATCCGGCCTGTACGACCCAGCCCCGTCAGCACTTCGTCGGAGATCATCAACCAGTCGTTCTTGTCACAGATCTCGCGGATACCACTTAAGAAACGTGTTGACGGAATCCAGTTGCCGCCTTCGGCGAGACCCGGCTCGATAAGGATGCCCGCGATATTGTCACGCGCCGCGATGCTGGCAGGAATATGGTTATCGAGGTACCAAAGGCAATACTCGGTGTACTGATCCTCGTTCATCCCGGCCGGAATTCGCTCACTGTACGGGTAGGGCGCCTTGATAACGCCGCCACCCCAGCCTTCGAGATAAGTGCCGTAACTGCCGTCGAGGCCACTTAAGATTTTCGTGCCGAGCCCCATACCGTGGTAGGAAGAACTGAACGTAATGATGTAGCGTCGTTTGGTATGCGTGAGCGCCAGGTGGACAGCGGCCTCGGCCGCCTCAGTGCCTGACACCTCGTAGTTTGTTCGTGGCAGCGCTTTGCCCGGCATAATGTCGGCGAGCATTTCGGCCAACTCATAGCGCAGAGGATGGTCATAATGAAAGCCATACCGCCGGTTGGCTGCCTCTACAACCTCAAGAATCTCGGGATGACAGTTGCCAAGCGGATTTGTCGCCCAACCATTCTGGAAATCGATGTAGCGTTTGCCATCCAGATCCCAAACGAAGTCGCCCTCGGCTTTGTCGATTACGATCTGCCGTACCGGACGAAATCCACGTTGCCCGGCTCGCTCCATTTCGGCATCGAAGCGCAACCCGTTCTTGAACAATGGAATGCCGCGTTGCAGTGCCGCGCGCGTTTTTGGACCCGGAAAACTGTCATCCATAATGTGCAACCTCGAAAATTCTGTAGTCCCAGTCTGACACAAAAGAAAAAGGTATCAGAAAATGGTGTCAGGTCACTGCTGTCCCACAAAAACCTGTCTCATGGTCGTGTGATTAGGCATTAGTGCAATGATCGACATTTCAACTGAATAAATAAAGTGTCAGGTCTGTTTTCCGATCAATAAACCTGACGCCTTTTCTTTAAATGCACTCACAAGAGTGGATGTTTGTTGTCAATGTCCGCTTACGGCCAATAGCGGTCGTTCGCAATCAGCCCACAAATATTTGCACCTGGGTTCTGACGTGCGTCAGCACCATGGGAAACGGATGCTACTACCGTAGACCGGAAATCTCCGGTTTGGAACGGGATAATTACTTTCCGACAGTCTCTGTACCTTCACCGCCAAACCGAGTTGCAAAATAGCC
>CAYOHF010000051.1:0-21614 GCA_964403695.1 uncultured Woeseiaceae bacterium
AACAGAGCGCCTGTGACTTTGATTACGGGTTTGGTGCCTATGGTGAAAACACTTTAGGTATTTTCATTAACTAATTGATTTAAAATTAAATTGTTACCACTACTTTTCCCATAGCCCGCCGTTCTGCCAAGGCCAGCAGCGCATCGCTGGCCTGTGCCAATGGGTAAGTCTCGGACACATGTGGCTTGAGTTTGCCCTCATCAAAGAGTTGCAAAAGCTCATTCGTGTTCTCGATACTTAGCGAAGGTTCACGCTGCGTGAACTGGCCCCAGAAGACGCCGACGACAGAGCTGCCCTTGAGTAGTGGCAGGTTCGCCGGAATGGCGGGAATTTTTCCGCTGGCGAAACCAATGACTAATATCCGTCCACCCCAGGAGATGCTGCGCAGGCAATCATCAAACAGGTCTCCGCCAACCGGGTCATAAATTACATCCACTCCACGACCCCCGGTCAGCGCCTTAACCTGTTCTTTGAGCGATGATTCAGTGTAGTTAATGAGGTGTTTCGCACCGTATTGGCCGGCGAGCTCAAGTTTAGCGGTGCTACTGGCTGCAGCGAAGACCTCTGCGCCGAATAAATTGCCGATCTCGACTGCTGCCAGTCCGACACCGCCGGCGGCGCCCAGTACAAGAAGCGACTCACCGGATTTAAGTGCGGCACGTTGTTTGAGCGCATGGTAAGAGGTGCCATAGGTGAGTATGAAGCTCGCTGCAGTGACATAGTCCATCGAGTCAGGTATCGGCACGATCGCGGCGGCCGGCAGGCAGACTTCTTCGGCCATGCAACCGTACTGGTGCATTGCGAGCACGCGCTGGCCTGGTTTGAGGTGCTCGACTTTGTCTCCAACCGCAAGGATCTCGCCGGATAATTCCGCGCCTGGTGAGAAAGGCAGCGGTGGTTTTATCTGATATTTTCCGGCAATCATTAAAATATCCGGAAAATTGACACCACAGGCCTTGACGGCGATGCGTACCTGATCGGGCGCCATTTGCGGCGCTGCGATGTCTTCGATGACCAGATCCGTCGGGGCGCCAAATTGTTTGCACAGAACTGCTTTCACGAATTAAATCTCCAGGTTGAAGCGGCAGAGTGTACGGGCGTTGCAACGCTATTCGCAATGCAGTGGTTTGACGCCCTTTATAAAGGTATTCTGCCGCGGACTTTGAATTCGCAATAAGATAAGGACAGGCGTTTATGGATTTTGAATACTCAGCCAGGGTTGCTGACTTACGGGAACAAGTCGCGGACTTCATGCGCGAGCACGTTTATCCGGCTGAGGCGGCCTATCGTGCCGCCGTTGACGAGGGTGAGTCACGCTGGTCCATTCCGCCCATCATGGAGGAACTGAAAGACCAGGCGCGACAAGCCGGTTTGTGGAACCTGTTTCTGCCGGAAAGTGAGTTTGGTGCCGGGTTGAGCAACCTCGAGTACGCACCACTGGCTGAACAAATGGGTCGATCGCTGATTGGCTCTGAAGTATTTAATTGTTCTGCACCGGATACCGGCAATATGGAGGTACTGGTTCGTTACGGGTCAGATAGTCACAAGAATCAGTGGCTGGAGCCGTTGCTGCGGGGCGAGATTCGTTCGGCATTTGCGATGACCGAGCCCGATGTTGCGTCATCTGATGCAACGAATATCCGTGCAACGATTGCGCGCGATGGCGATAACTACGTAATAAACGGGCGTAAGTGGTGGACCTCGGGCGCTATGGATCCGCGTTGCAAGATTCTGATTTTCATGGGCAAGACGAACTCGGAAGCAGATCGACACAGTCAGCAGTCAATGATTCTTGTGCCGATGGAAACTCCTGGAGTAACCGTTGTCAGGCCGCTGACGGTATACGGTTATGACGATGCCCCGCATGGACATGCGGAAATGTCTTTCGAGGATGTACGCGTGCCAGCAGATAACTTGCTGCTCGGTGAGGGACGCGGTTTCGAAATTGCGCAAGGCAGGCTCGGCCCCGGAAGAATCCACCACTGCATGCGCCTTATTGGTATGGCCGAGCGTGCTCTGGAAAACATGTGTGACCGTGCGAACGAACGCGTTGCCTTCGGCAGGCCGTTGGCCGCGCAGGGTGTTGTGCGCGCGGCTATAGCTGATTCACGGATAGAGATTGACCAGGCGCGCCTGCTGACGCTGAAAGCGGCAGACATGATGGACAAAGCCGGCAATAAAGTGGCACGCAGCGAGATAGCAATGATCAAGGTGGTTGCGCCGGCGATGGCCTTGCGTGTTATTGACCGCGCGGTTCAGGTTCATGGAGGCGCTGGCGTTTGTGATGACTTTGGCCTTGCGGCTGCCTGGGCTGGTGCACGGACGTTACGTCTGGCGGATGGCCCGGACGAGGTTCACCGCAATTCAATTGCCAAAATGGAACTGGCGAGGCGCGGCTAGTAGTGCGGGGCCCGCAACGACACGATTTCATGCGTAACTGTACCGTCATTAGGTTATGTTGTTGTGAGGCTGGCGATATATGAAGCATGTGGTATTCTTATTGCCCAACAAGGCGGGACCTGACAAAAAAGACCAGTATCTCAGGGGAGTAATACAGGTCTGATGGTCCAAATTATTATAAAGAAAGGGTCAAAAATAAAATTAAACGCCGCGGCAATGGTGGAGAGGGTCGCGAGCGCTAGGGGGAATGTATTCAGACGAATGCAGTCCACTCGTTTGTTGTGCAAGTTGTCACGCAAATTATCCGGTGACTGCTGCGCATCCCTCTCCCAAAAAAACTAATAACTATTAAAACTCGATCTATTTAAGGAGTATCAATGAAACGGTGCAAAAACAGCAGCCGGACGATGACAGTTGCATCTATTGCGGCAGTCGTCGCACTAGCTGGCAGCGTCTTCGCCCAGTCCGTAAGTGTTGATCAGGTTCTTCAGGCTGATCAACAACGGATTAACCTGGCACAGGCCTCTCAGGAGCGGATTAATGAAGTGGTAGAGGGAACTCGTTCTCTTTCAGACCAGTATCGGGCTATCAACAAAGAAATTGATGGCTTGCGCGTCTACAACCGCTTGATGACGGCTCAGACCAACGGTCAAACCGCGACGCTTGATGATATCGCCCTGTCAATGGATCAGGTGGACGTGATCAATCGTCAGATTTTTCCATTGATGGAACGAATGATTGATGGTCTCCAACAATCGATCGCGCTGGATATTCCTTTCCTGATGGACGAGCGTCAAAAGCGCCTCGTCAATCTTAGCGAGATCATGGAGCGATCCGACGTCAGCGTTGCTGAGAAATTCCGCAAGGTGATGGAGGCGTATCAGATCGAGCTTGATTACGGCACCAGTAATGAGTGGTACAGGCAGTCACTCGATATCGGTGGCTCCGTCAGGGAATACAATATGCTGCGCGTTGGTCGCGTGGGCCTGTATTTCCAGTCTGACGATACCAACATAACGGGTTGGTATAACGCCGAAACTGGCGCATATGAGATGCTCGGCAACGAACATCGCAGCGAAGTTCGCAAAGGAATCCGGGTTGCAAGGCAACTCATTGCGCCGGAGCTGATACTGCTCCCTGTGCCTGCACCTGAATCAGCAGGGGGAGCTTGATCAATGAAACGTTTAACAATAATTATTGCCACCATCTTTGTATGTGTTGGCGCTGCACAGGCGCAGGAAGATGCCGGTGCCAGCAATATGGGCGAACTCCTGGAACAGATCGAACGTGGTCAGTCACGAGATAATCAGGAAGCTCGTGAACGTGAAGCACGCTTTGCACAATCTCGTAACGAGCAGCAAAACCTGCTCAACCAGGCGCGTGCTGAAAGGTCACGCCAGGAACGTAACAGTGAGAATCTCGAGCAGTTGTTTGAAGCTAACCAGATAAAAATCGTAGCAGCGCGCGCTGCACTCGATGAGCGTCTGGGCGCACTGAAAGAGCTGTTTGGTGTCCTGCAAACGGTCTCTGGTGATGCGCAGGGTCGATTCAACACGTCTCTGACCAACGTTCAGTTTCCAGACCGTGAACAATTCCTGGTCGAGCTGGGCGGCAAAATGGCCGGAGCGAGTTCATTGGCCTCAATCGAGGAAATTGAGCGCCTGTGGTTTGAACTGCAGCGTGAAGTGACTGAGACCGGTAAAGTGGTCAAATTCAATCAGGAAATAACCACAGCTGACGGTGAGGTCCTGAATGTAGAAGTAGCTCGTGTTGGCGCATTTAATCTCGTTTTCGAAGGCGGCTATTTGCAGTACAACGGCAATACAGGCTCTGTCAGCGAGTTACAACGGCAACCGCAGGAGGGTCGTTACTCGAATTCGACCGCCGATCTCATGGCCGCAACAAGTGGCCCGGTAGCTTTCGGCCTTGACGGCACACGCGGCGGTATTCTTGCGTTGCTGGTTGAATCTCCGACGATCAAAGACCGCATCAACCAGGGCGGCATCGTAGGTTATTGCATTATTGGTCTGGGTTTTTTCGGACTGTTAATCGCATTCTGGCGCTGGATTGGGTTGTCATCGGCGAGCCGCAAAGTAAGTGCGCAGCTCAAGCGTGACACTGCCAGCACGGATAACCCACTGGGTCGGGTGCTCGCGGCTTATGAGTCAAACAAAAACGCCGATACAGAAACAGTGGAGTTGAAACTTAGCGAGGCAGCCTTGAAAGAGATGCCGGACCTGACCAAGGGCTTGTTGTTCATTAAGGTAATTTCCGTTGTAGCGCCATTGATGGGCCTGCTCGGTACGGTTACCGGCATGATCAAGACCTTCCAGGTAATCACTTTGTTCGGTGCAGGCGATCCGAAGATGATGGCCGGTGGTATTTCACAGGCATTGATGACCACGGTACTTGGACTGGTTGTGGCCATTCCGATGGTACTGATCCATACACTGGTCAGCGGCCAGAGTCGTAAGATCATCAATATCCTCAATTCGCAGAGTGCCGGTATCATTGCCACGCATTCCGAGAAGAGCGCTTGATGCCCTCTAAGGAGAAGTAATGCTTTGGCTAGCTGACAGTTTTGAAGCCATACGCGACTTTATGGCCCTGGGCGGTCCGGTACTGACGTGGATAGCGATCACTATTTTTGTGATGTGGGCGTTGATCATCGAGCGTTTGATGTATTTTCGCTCACCGATGAAAAAGATGTCTGCGGATATTCATGACAAATGGGAAGCGCGAGCGGAACGCAGATCGTGGAATGCACATGCAATTCGTGAAGCCATGATTTCGCAATTCTCGATGGCGACCAACCAGTTCATTGCCATGATTACGACGCTGGTAGCGTTGTGCCCACTACTGGGTCTGCTGGGTACGGTGACCGGCATGATCAAGGTTTTCGGAGTCATGGCTGTATCCGGCTCCGGAAATGTACGCGCAATGGCTGCAGGCGTCTCTCAGGCGACAGTGCCGACAATGGCGGGAATGGTGGGGGCACTCTCCGGAGTGCTTCTGATAACTTTGCTTAGCCGCCGTGCGGCTCGTGAGGTGGAGTTTCTCGAAGACTCACTCACGATGGATCATTAAAAGGTAATTTAAATGCGTAGATCAAATGCAGGAATGGCTGCTGAAGAAGAAGACAATGAGATCAACCTGACGCCGATGCTCGACGTTGTTTTCATCATGCTTATCTTCTTCATTGTTACCGCATCATTCATCAAGGAGGCGGGCATCGATGTCAACAGACCAGATGCCCCGACATCGGAGAGTGTTGCTGATGCAAATATTCTGATTGCGATTAGCTCAAATGACGAGATCTGGATGGACCGTCGCTTGATCGACCCGCGGGCAGTGCGGCCGAATATCGAACGTATGCACGCGGAAAACCCTAAGGGATCAGTGGTTATCCAGGCTGACAAAAAGTCAACCAACGAATTGCTGGTCATCGTGATGGATGCGGCGCGACAGGCAGGCGTTTATAACGTCTCTATCGCTGCTAACCCATAGGAACTGGATCAGAAGGAGGAGGTCTTATTAAAAGACCTCCTAATTCCGACCAAACAGAGAAAGCCGCTCAGGAGCATTAAACATGATAGGTAGATACGTTTTTTCTATCATCGTCGGTTCAGTTATCACGTTGTCGCTGATTTTCGTCATGCATCTGTTGATTGAGCATGCCGAAGATGCAATCAGCAAAGAAAGAGAACGACATCAGCTGGATTTCGTGCGTATCAAACGAAACGAGACCCTTAATACCGAGG
This sequence comes from uncultured Woeseiaceae bacterium, assembly GCA_964403695.1. Taxonomy (GTDB): domain Bacteria; phylum Pseudomonadota; class Gammaproteobacteria; order Steroidobacterales; family Woeseiaceae; genus SZUA-117. The sequence continues at coordinate 6,162 of CAYOHF010000051.1, forward strand.
AACTGACCCCCGAAAAACCGCCGAAACCGCCGGAAGTGCCACCAGAGGTGCCGCCGCAGGATTTGGATACCGTTGATCCGAATGCACCATCAATCAAGATTCCGGCGCCGGAAGTTTCGGCGAACGTCGATATTGGCGGACCCGGTGGCATGAATATAGCGGAAGGTGATTACTTACCTATTGTGCGCGTTGCACCGATTTATCCTGCTCGCGCCTTGTCGCGCGGGGTTGAGGGATACGTTGATATGGGCTTTACGGTGACAACGTCAGGTACGGTGAGAGACCCGGTCGTCTTGTTTTCGACCAGTAGCTTGTTTGAGCGTTCAGCGACACGGGCAGTACTGAAGTTTAAGTACAAACCCCGGGTGGTAGACGGTGTGCCGGTCGATGTACCGGACGTCAAAACGCGCATCTCATTCCAGATTGAAGAGTAACCAGGCAGAGCGGGACTTAAGAAGGATTAATTTGCTATGAAGATCAAGAACCGTTATCAGAATCGTTTTCTTACGGGAATCGTTTTAACCCTGGTGTGTGGATTCATGGCCACAGGGCCGGCTTATGCAGCGCAGGACGACGAGAGAGAAGATCGGGACAATCAAAAAACCAAGCAAGCGCAAGCTGTCAGTAAAGAAATTTACGACCGCATCCAGAAAGCTCAGGAATTGATCGATGTCGAGGATGATCAAGGTGCATTGAAAATCTTGAATGCGCTCCTCGGCAAGAAAAATATTACGGAGTATGAGCAGCAGAACGTGCTGAATTACATCGGTTTCGTAAATTATAATATGGAGAATATCCCGGCTGCCGTATCTGCCTACGAAAAAATGTTGCAGATTCCAAGCCTCGAGGAACAAGTACGAAAACAAACCGTATACACGTTAGCGCAGCTAATGACGATGGAGGAGGAATATGCCAAGGCTTTAACCTTGCTCGAGGAGTGGTTCACTCTGGAGACAAATCCTGCTTCGGATCCTTACATTCTCTATGCACAGAACCTCTACCAGGTAGAACGCCACGCGGATATGGTGAAGCCGATCGAAATGGCTATTGCCGTCGCTGAGAAACGCCAGTTGCCGCCTAAGGAAGACTGGTATGTCCTCCTGAATTTTGCCTATTTCCAGCAGGAAAACTACGAAAAAGTACGTGATATCCAGAAAATTCTGCTGAGCAGCTGGCCGAAGAAACGCTACTGGTTCTCTTTGGCAGGCGCATATACGGAGTTGGGTGAGGACGATAACCTGATGAACGCCTATGATTCGGCGCATACGCAAGGGCTGCTCGAGAAAGAGTCAGAGTTGATGACCATGGCGCAGTTGTATATGCAGCACGAAGTTCCCTACAAAGCCGGAACATTGATAGAAAAAGAGATGGCCAGCGGCAGGGTGGAAAAGAACGCCAAGAATTATCGTATGCTCTCTCAGGCATGGACACTTGCTGCAGAAGATGAAAAAGCGATCCCGGCGCTACAGTCGGCGGCCAAGCTCAGTGACGAAGGTGAGTTGAATCTGCGGCTGGGTAACGCGCATCTAAATCTTGGGCAATATGATGAGTGCGTCGCAGCCATTAATGATGGCATACGAAAGGGCGGCATCAAGAGTCCGGACAATGCCCAGATTTCGCTCGGCATGTGCCTGTATAACCTGAAAAAATACACGGCTGCAAAAGCAGCATTCAATGAGGCGTCAAAAACTGCGAGATCACGCAAGATGGCGGCTCAGTGGGAGGCCGTTATCAACAGCGATCTTGAGCGAAACAAGCAGATTAAGTTGGCTGAAACCGCTGCGCAAAAGCAGCAAAAGGAATTGGCTTCGCGTCGCACGGCCGCCGACAGGAGCCGCTAGCTAGTTAGCATCGCGATGAATTAAATGTTGATGGTCGGTAGACAATAGATTATCGATCGTTAGTTTCAAGCAAGCGGGCGCCGCAGCGGCGCCCGCTTTTTATTTGTACAGGTTAATGAAATGCCAAAAGTCATATACATCACAACGGATGGTACGCGGCACGAAGTCGAAGTCGAAAACGGCTATTCAGTCATGGAAGGCGCGATAAATAACAATATTGATGGAATTGTTGCGGAGTGCGGTGGCGCCTGCGCCTGCGCGACCTGCCATGCGTACATTGACGATGCCTGGCTGGACAAAATGCCGGAGATGGACGACATGGAAGACAGCATGCTGGATGCAGCTTACGAGCGAAAGGACAACAGTCGGTTGACCTGCCAGCTGGAGATGAAGGACGACTGGGACGGACTGGTTGTCCACGTTGGCGAAAACGAGTATTAGGTCTATCAATCCTGGTTAATTGCCGCGATCGACATCAATAGCGGCAAGATGCCGCTCCTGCGACATGCGCTTGTCTAGCGCAAACCGGTCTCTGACCGACCGATCACCATGCGCTGAATCTCACTGGTGCCTTCGTAAATTTCTGTAATTTTCGCGTCGCGAAAATATCGCTCCAGCGGTAACTCTTTGCTGTAGCCCATGCCGCCATGGATTTGTAATGCCTGGTGAGTGACGAACATCGCGGTCTCCGAGGCATAGAGTTTTGCGAGGCTGCCATTCAGCGTGTTCTTGGTACCGTTTTGCCGGCAAATTTTCTTTGCCCAGGCTGCCTTCCAGGTTAGTAAGCGCGCTGCCTCGATGCGTGTCTTCATGTCCGCAATTTTGTTCTGGATCGTCTGGAAGCTGCCGATCTGGCTACCAAATGCTTTGCGTTCACGCGAATAAATGACTGCAGCGTCATAGGCTGCCTGAGCAATACCGAGAGCCTGCGCCGCTATTCCGATGCGGCCGGTATCCAGCACCGTTAATGCAATGCGAAATCCCTGGCCTTCCTCTCCGAGGCGATTCTCCACAGGGCATTTATAATTTTCAAATTCAATTTCACAGGTGGCCGATGCCCTGATACCGAGCTTTGGCTCGGTTTTGCCACGACGAAATCCAGGTGCGTCTGTATCGATGATGAAAGCGGAAACAGATGGGGACTTTTCATCGGCGTGGACAGTCGTGGTAAATAATACGATGTATTTAGCGACCGATCCTGAGGTTATCCAGGCCTTTTTGCCATTGATGACGTAATAGGAGCCATCTGCAGACAGCTCCGCCCGGGTTAGCATCGCAGCGGCGTCAGAGCCCGACTGCGGCTCTGTAAGCGCGTAGGCGCCATTTACTTTTCCTGACGCAACCGGCGTAAGGAACTGCTCTTTTTGTTCCTGCGTGCCGAATTCGAGTAGCGGTACGCCGAACAGGGAATTGTTTACGGAGACAATGGTGCCGTGAGCTGCGTCGGCCGCAGAAATTTCTTCGACCACGATCGCATAACTAATAGTATCGAGAGCGGAACCACCAAATTCCTCGGGACTTTCAATGCCCATGAAGCCGAGCTCACCAGCCATCTTGATGGTTTGCAGCGGAAATTCACCGCTCGCATCGAATGCCGCGGCTATAGGTGCAATTTCTTTTTGTGCGAATTCCCGCGCCGCATCCCTGATCATTTCCTGTTCTTCAGTTAACGCAAAGTCCATAGATCCTCCGTTTCAACAAGGGATTATACGATGCAATGAAAATTCTGAAGCAGGTTTTTTTCAATGTCAGGCGATAGGCTAAAGGTGTGCGTGATTCAATAAAGCAAATAAAGACAGCAAGTTATAGTATAAACCTAATGTAAAATATCTTCATAGTTCGCAATCCATATCACACGAAGTTTTTGCATGACCCTCGCGGTTATTCGGCATAAGATAGCGAACGGTTGGCGGTATGCGAACCCTATTTTTAATTGCTAAAAAACACAGGACTGAATCAATGACAATTCAAGCAGGCGACAAGATGCCTTCAGGTATTTTTTCTGTAATGACCGACGCGGGACCCGGCGCGTTATCTGCAGATGAACTTTTCGCCGGGAAAAAAGTTGTTCTCGTATCTGTGCCGGGTGCTTTTACGCCGACCTGCTCTGCCAGCCATCTCCCAGGTTTCCTGGACAATGCCGCTGCTATCTCGGCGAAGGGTGTCGATACCATAGCCTTTGTCTCGGTGAATGACGTCTTTGTCATGCACGCATGGGGCAAGGACCAGAATGTAGACGACCAAATCGCGATGCTTGCGGATGGCAACGGCGAATATGCGCGAGCCCTTGGGCTCGAGATGGACGGCACGGCATTTGGCATGGGCATGCGCAGCAAGCGATTCGCGATCATAGCCGACGACGGTGTCGCAACCCATGTCGCCGTTGAAGCGCCGGGTCAATTCGAAGTGAGCAAAGCCGAGTCCATTCTCGACAATCTGTGATCTTGCGTGTGTCTGCTTTTAGCTAATGGCTGCTTCTAGTTCCGGAACGATAGAGAACAGATCACCCACCAGGCCGATGTCAGCAACTTCGAAAATTGGCGCATCGGCATCCTTGTTGATTGCGACAATCGTCCCCGCATCTTTTATCCCGGTAAGATGTTGAATCGCACCGGAGATGCCGATCGCGACGTATAAGTCCGGCGCTATGATTTTTCCGGTTTGGCCGACCTGCATTTCATTAGGTACATAACCGGCATCGACAGCAGCTCTCGATGCGCCAACGCCGGCGTTCATAGCGTCGGCAAGTTTGTAGATGATTTCGAATTTTTCCGCGCTGCCCAGCGCGCGCCCGCCAGAAACAACGGTGGCTGCTGTTTGCAGGTCCGGTCGGTCGGATTTGCCAGACTTCAGTTCCACATACCGCGTGTGATCCGGTAATTCCGCATCCATGGAAGCTGTTTCCACTGCGGCCGACCCATCTGCGGCAACGGCGCTATAGGAGGCATTTCTCACCGTGGCAACCACGGCTTTATCGGCAGGGGCCTCTACAGTAACGATTGCGTTTCCAGCATAAATCGGCCGCCTGAATTTGTGGCTACCGAGAACCGCCATCACGTCACTAATCTGATTAACGCCGAGCAGTGCCGCGACTCGCGGCATCAGGTCTTTGCCAAAAGTCGTTGACGGTCCAAATATGTGCGAATAGGCATCCGATAATGCAACGATCTGTGGTGCCAGTGTGGCAGCCAGTAAGTTTGCGTTGGCGGCGTGATCGACACGGATGACCTTGCTAACACCGGCCAGAGTTGCAGCCTCCCCAGCGAGCGCTTCGCCATTTTCTGCGAAGACACCAATATGAATTTCGACATCCGGCAACTCGCTGGCGCAGGCAACACATTTCGCCGTACTGGGATTAACGGCAACGCCATCGTGTTCGGCGATTATGAGTACTTTCGACATTACAGCAGCCCCTTATCTTTCAACGCGGCAACAAGGCCGGCAACGTCATCCACTATGACGCCGCGCTGGCGCTCCAGCGGCGGCTCAAAACCGGTCTCTTTAATCGCAGCGGCGGCTTCGACACCGAGGTCGGCCATCGGGATCTGCTCCAGTGGTTTCTTCTTCGCCTTCATTATGTCGGGCAGCTTGACGTATCTCGGCTCGTTCAGTCGCAGGTCTGTAGTAACAACTGCGGGCAGGTCAATCTCGATTGTCTCGAGGCCCATATCAACTTCCCGCGTGACTTTGGCGGTAGTGCCATCAATATCAAGCGCGGAGGCAAAAGTTGCTTGTGGACGGCCCCACAACGCGGCCAGCATCTGGCCGGTCTGGTTGTTATCGCTATCGATGGACTGTTTGCCGAGCATAACCAGCCCCGGGTCCTCTTTGTTGACCAGTGCCAACAGAATTCGGGCGCAGGTGAGCGGATCGGCTGGACTATCGGTTTCGACCAGGATTGCGCGGTCAGCACCCATGGCGAGACCTGTGCGTAGCTGCTGTTGTGTCTCGGTACCGCCAATCGAGACCACTATCACCTCACTGGCGTCTCCGCGCTCCTTGATTCGCAGCGCCTCTTCGAGCGCTATTTCGCAGAAAGGATTGATGCTCATTTTGACACCATCGGTTTCCACACCGCTGCCATCGGACTTCACGCGTACCCTGATATTAGCGTCCACGACGCGCTTCAGGCCCACAAGAATTTTTTCCACGAATCAAGCTCCTGACTACGAAAAATGGTGACATGGCTGTCGCTCAGCCGCCGGGACGCTTATTGTGTCCGAGGTCATTCCTGTGTACAAGGTGCTAACCCGAATATTTCATGAGTAGGCGAGGTCGTCGGTTCCTATGCCGTGTGCAGCGCGTTCGATCGTGTGAGAGACATAGCAAGGGACTACGTGTCGAGCAGGATCGGGCGCGATGTGCAGGCACAGGAAGCGGTAGCCGGGCAGGCGCCAGATGTAACACCTGGACAGGTACAAATAGTGGCTCATTATTGTGCTTATCGATCACCACCGACCTGGGGCGCCGATACTCATGAATCATTCGGGTTACGGGGAGTTTCCTAAAATGGAATGGACTGGTGCCGAATATGAAGACTTATCGCGATCTTATAGACGCTGCGCAACTCACGGGTTTGCTCACTGTTTCTGATTGTCGGCTTATCGACTGTCGGTCCGATCTTATGCAGCCCGAGAAAGGTCGTGCCGACTACCTGGCCGGGCATCTGCCGGGTGCCGTTTATGCTGATCTGGACGTCGATCTGGCAGACCCGATCACCGCTACAAGCGGTCGGCACCCGCTGCCGGACGCAGGGCGATTTCGCAAGACACTTGAAGGCTGGGGAATCAGTAACGACACCCAGGTCGTGGCATATGACTACGCCAACAGTGCGTTGGCCGCGCGTCTTTGGTGGATGCTTCGCTGGATGGGCCATGAGCGCGTGGCGGTTCTGGATGGTGGTATTGCTGCGTGGAGCGCCGCTGGTGGCGAGTTGCAGACCACAGTGCCGCAGTTTGAAGAAACAGTGTTCAATGCAACCCCGAAGTCAGAATACGTCGCGACCACCGAGGAGATTTCTGTGGCATTGGCAGCCGGCACTGAAATGAATTTGGTTGACGCACGTGAGGCCGCACGGTTTTTTGCACAGGCCGAACCGATCGATACGGTTGCCGGTCATGTACCTGGCGCCATTAATTATCCCCTGTCGCGAAATCTGAATAGCGACGGAACCTGGCGCTCGGGCGCTGAACTTGCGCGCGTCTGGAGGGACGTCCTGGACGGGCGTCCGATTGCCCCACTGATTGCGATGTGTGGCTCAGGCGTCACGGCGTGCCATCTGGTCCTCTCCGCGCAGATGGCGGGCCTCGCGGAGCCACGTGTCTATGTTGGATCATGGAGTGAGTGGATCCGGGACCCTGCCAGGCCGGTCGCAACCACAGAATAGTGTGGCCTGGAAAAGGGGCGTTTTGCGGCCGCCCTGTTGCCGGCCCGCAGGACTCCGGCGGTGCGGATTCGGGATGAACTTAATGCAAATTCGGCCGGTCAAATGGAATAACTTGAGGAATAATGGGAAGGGGAAATTTACCGCCAGTTTGGAGATGGAGTGAAATCAAAATACGTTATAAAACAAATAGTAATGGTATTTATATCAAGTTATTTGTTAAGTGCTTGTGCCCCTGTAGAGGAGCAAAATGACCTCGGCAGGGACGTCGATTATAGCGGTTCGGATTGCATATCGATCCGTACTATCCGAGACTATACTCCACTGGATGACCGCAGCCTGATAATTGAAGGCTCGGCCAAGCGAAGCTACTTTGTGACGTTGCAGATATCGTCTTTCGAACTCCGGTCGTCACATCGAATGGCCTTCTCATCGCGAGACGACTGGCTCTGCCCATACGGTGGCGATGAGATCATTTTTGGCAGCTTTTCTCAGCATGGCGCCGGAATTCGCTCCATCAGCAGATTGACAGAAGAGCAGGAAGAAGAATTGCTTATCCGCTACGGGAAAATTGACCCGGGCGAAGAACAGGACCCGGAACCTCAAGAAATAGAAGGTGCCCAGGTTGAAGAGCTAGGCTGAATCGGACAGGTTTCCGGTTTAACGACCCGAAACAGCCGTCTTAGCCACGCAATCCGCAATCTCCGTGCGGACCCGCCCGGCCAACCGCAAGGTTGGCCGGGTTTTATTTGCGCCGCATTAAATTCTCCAACGATGTCAGGTGTGCGGCCCGATCGATTTTTCGTGAACAGGCTTGCGGTTGGCTGCCAAGCACTCGACAATGCGCCGCAATGGCACATTCAAAAACAGCAGTCGGAGCGCTACAGGGAACGCGTGTTCTCGACTTGAGTCGTGTTCTTGCAGGGCCGTGGGCAAGTCAGCTACTCGCGGACTACGGTGCCGAGGTCATCAAGGTGGAACGTCCCGCTGGCGGTGACGATACACGTGGCTGGGGGCCGCCCTGGCTGGAAACTCCGGGTGATCAGGCAGACGAAGACTCTGCATATTTCTTGTCCGCAAACCGCAACAAGCGTTCGCTAACGGTCAATCTTGCCAGCAAGGCCGGGCAGAAAATTATCCGTGACCTGGCAGCAGAAAGTGACGTACTCATCGAGAACTTCAAGGTTGGCACGCTGGCTCGATTCGGCCTGGATTTTGCGTCTCTGCACGCGATAAATCCGCAGCTTATTTTTTGTTCGATCACAGCCTACGGCCAGACCGGCTCGCGGTCGGATCAGCCCGGTTACGATGCAATGATCCAGGCCTCGGCCGGCCTGATGAGTGTTACCGGGGAGCCAGATGACGCAGGCGGCAGGCCACAGAAGGTAGGAGTAGCAATTGCGGATATTATGGCAGGAATGTATGCCGTAACGGCTATTCTCGCAGCGATGGCGGCCCGCAGTCGTGATGGCACAGGGCAGCACATCGATATCGCGCTGTATGACAGCCAGGTTGCCTGGCTGGCGAATCAGAATATGAATCACCTGATCGGTTCTATAGTTCCACAGCGCTACGGCAACGCGCACCCGAACATTGTTCCTTACCAGGATTTCAGGACTGCAGATGGTTACCTGATGCTGGCGGTCGGTAATGAGCGGCAGTTTGCTGATTGCATGCGCGTACTGGGTTGTGCGGGTCTCGCAGAAGATGAACGGTTTTGCAACAACTCGTCCCGCGTTTTGCACCGCGAGGAACTGGTCGCGCTGCTCGCAGAAAGGTTTTCTGCACAGAGCACCGAACACTGGCTGGCGAAGCTATCAGAAGGTAAAGTGCCGGCCGGTCCGATCAACAATATTGCCGAAGTATTTTCCGAGCCGTATGCAGAAGAGCGGCAATTAAAGCGAACTCTGCAACATTCAGAGGCAGGCGACATTCTCACTGTTGCTAATCCGGTGAGATTCTCGGCAACACCGGTGCAATATTATTTCGCTCCGCCCACGCTGGGCGAGCATACCAACGAGATTCTGCAACGTGAACTCGGCTACACACAGGACGAGATAGAAGTACTTGCAGCAGCAGGTGCCATATGATCACGACGATCATAGTCGTGCGCAGAGTCACCGCTTGAACAACGATCATGGTCAAAAATTCCCGTGGCTGCAGGACGCGATTGCGGAGCATGCAGAAGTCGTCACAGCAAGCCGGCGATTAGCGCGCGAACTGCACACTGTATATGACGATCTGCAACTGGCGGCTGGTAAGCAGTCCTGGCATACACCGGCGATATTTTTCTGGGGTGACTGGCTGGCAAAGCAGATCGATGGCGTCCCCAATCCCGCGGCATTACCGGTCCGAATTGATTCATTTTCCGCATCGATTATCTGGGAGCGATGCCTGCGCGCTCACATACCTGATGAACTGCTTGGTTTTAGTGGCATGGTGCGCCAGGCCAGGCAGGCGTGGCGACAACTGCATGACTGGGCGGTGCCGGTTGCGGAGCTTGTGTCGTCCGCGCGCAGCCAGGACGAGCGTCTGTTTGCCAGAGCTGCGAGTGAATACCAGGAGCAATTACGAGCCGGCTCATGGGTAGATGGAGCGGGAACCGCGGCGCAGCTTACTGAACTGATCGAACAGAGATCAATTACGCTACCCCGGCAAATTACGCTGGCTGGATTCGATCGTCCGGTCCCGGCGGTTGAAAACGTCATTGCTGCGCTTGAGGCGACAGGTTGCGTTGTAGGCACCGCGCCGCCGCCCGATGTCAATACGAGTGTTGGTATCGCTCCTTTTGATAATCAGGATTCACAATTGCGAGCTGCGGGCGCCTGGGCACGCAGCGAGCTGGAAAACAATCCAGAGGCGAAAATCGCGATTATCAGCCCGACGCTTGAAAGTGAAGCTGGCAGAACAGGTCGGCTTATTCTGGAAGGGCTGGCGCCGGGTTGGCAGTCGGCATCGCCTGGCCATCGTCAGGCAGCAAACGTTTCGTACGGAAGAAAGCTCGCGGAAATTCCCGCAATAGCGATTGCGCTACTGATATTGAAATGGATCAGGCATGGACTTAGCAGTCGGGAAATCAGCCTGGTTTTGCGTAGCAAGAGTATTGGTAACGGTGAGGTAAGTGGTCGCAGCCGCCTTGAGCTCGCCTTGCGAAAATTGCCGGATCGATCGTGGAGCGCCACTGGTTTTCTACAGGCACTGCAAGATCGCGATCAAAGCGAAGATTCTCGTCAGTTACTTGTCAGCGTTGGGAAAATTGCTGAGTTTGAGAAAGATAATGCGATCGTTGTCAGCCCTGCCGAATGGGCAGAGCAGATCGACCGGTTGCTGGAGGCGTTGCACTGGCCGGGCGACATGACCCTGGGCAGTGATGAATTCCAACTTCTGAATCGCTGGCGCAGCCTGCTGAATGAACTTGCAGCGACCGTTGTTGTAGCGCCGCGAATGCGCCTTGCCGAGGCAATCCAGCGATTGTCTGCACTCGCAGCCGAGACCGTTTATCAGCCGCAGGCGAAAGCTGGCCTGGTGCAGGTGCTGGGCACGCTGGAAGCGGCGGGTATGCAGTTCGATGCAATCTGGATCAGCAATCTCGATGCGACTCAGTGGCCACCTGTTGCGCGACCATCGGTACTTCTGCCGCGTGCGCTGCAAATGAAGTATGGCATGCCCGATGCAACGCCAACTGACACGCTGGAATTTTCGAGCCGAGTGTTGCAACGGCTTATCGGATCTGCTGGTAAGTGCGTAATGAGCTGGGCAAGAATCAAAGGGGACGCAGAGCTGACGATCAGTCCGTTACTGGATGGCATCAAAGCTGACGACTACAGCGGTCCGCAGGATCCGGGTTGGTATGCAGCGATTCAGGTTGGTGATAACACGACCGAAGTGCACCCGGTCGACAAGGCACCAAAGATAACGCAGGACGAAAAAATCAAGGGTGGCGCCTATACCGTGCAACGCCAGTCGATCGAACCTTTCGCAGCATTTGTCTATGGACGACTGGGAGTGCAGCAGCTGGATGCCATTGAAACGGGTCTGTCTGCAAGCCTGCGCGGCAATATTATTCATAACGCATTACACAACCTGCTGGCCGAACGGCCGAGTCAGGCCGAGATTATAGAGTGGCAGGATGAAGAGGTCGCGCAGCGCATTGGCAGCGCGATTGATAGCGCGCTGGCAGAGCACACCGGACCTGCCGACCCGGTTGTGCGACGCATCCTGGCACTGGAGCGCAGCCGATTGCGCAGGTTACTGATGAATTTCGTGGCTGCAGAATGTCAACGTACCGATTTTTCAATCGCAGAAGTTGAAAAAGCAATGGACTACAATGCGCACGGCGTGCAACTCGGGCTTCGCTTCGATCGACTCGATCGCTTGCCGGATGGCTCATTCCTGATTATTGATTACAAAACCGGTGCGCCGAAAAATCTGCTCAGCAAGGATGGCAAACCGGTCGACTTGCAGCTTGTTGTTTATGCGGATGCGTTGCAGCAGGAAGTTGGCGGTCTCGCGCTGATCAACATAGACAGTCGCTCGATCAACTACAAAGGCGCAGGCGGTAGTGTCGAATGGGGTCCACTGGACAGCGAGGCATGGCCACTGCAGCTTGCCCAATGGCGTGCGTCGGTGCACCAGGCATTGCAGGAAATGGCCGCAGGTGATGTGCGGATCAATCTCTTGTTGTCATCGGCGGAAGGTCGGCGGCTAAATATTCTGAGCAGGCTCGAGGAGCAGAAACGTGCTGACTGACGCCGAGCTCCTGCAGGCTGACGTTGACGCCAGGGCGAGGGCACTGGATGTGCAACGTTCTTTCATCGTTCAGGCCCCGGCAGGTTCCGGCAAAACAGAATTGTTGATTCAGAGATACCTGAAACTCCTGACAATTGTTAACCATCCTGAAGAAGTGCTTGCGATTACATTTACACGAAAGGCAGCACTTGAAATGCAATTGCGTGTTATCAACGCGTTGCGACAAGCGCGCGATGGATTCAAAGCAGATGCTGCACATGAGCAATTTACAATCTCAATCGCAGATGACGTGCTAGCCAGGGATGTGAGCCTCGGCTGGCGGCTAATAGAATCTCCCGGGAGGATGCGCATTGAAACCGTGGATGCATTCAGCGCCGGGATCGCCCGCTCATTGCCGCTAAGCTCCGGTCTCGGCGGTGCCGTGACAACGCTGGCCGACGCGACGATGGATTCTCTCTATCACGCGGCGGCGGCAGCAACACTTGACTGGCTTGTCGCAGATGATGCGCTTGGCAACGCGGTAGAACGTGTGCTGGTTCACCTCGACAATCATACCGGCCTCTATATTTCTTATGTGGCACGTATGCTCGCATCCCGTGAGCAATGGCTGGGCATAACCGGAAGCGGGCCTGCGGACGCGGAAAGTGCTGCAGCAGCCCGAGCGCAACTTGAACAGAGTATTGCGAGCATCGTAACGTCCCAGCTTGAAAAACTTAGTGCCCTTGTGCCAGTTCACCGTCGCCATGAGTTATCGGCACTCATTGAATATGCGGCGGAAAACCTCGTAGCGGATGAGAAAGCGGATCACCCGCTTACGATATTGCAGGGCAGGGACGATCTGCCAGCTGCCACGGTAGAAGATCGCGATGCGTGGCAGGCGATTGCCAATGTGCTCCTGATCAAAAGCGGAGCATGGCGCAAAAGCATAAATAAAAATGATGGCTTCCCGGCAGGAGACGATGGCCAGAAAAAACATCTTCTTGAGCTTATTCAATCTCTGCACGAGATCGGTGGTTTGCAGGGAAACTTGCAACGTGTGCGGCGTTTGCCGCCACCGACTTACAGCGATGAGCAATGGCAGGTGTTATTAGCCCTGTTTAACCTGTTGCCATTGGCGGTCACAGAGTTGAGAAGACTGTTTAGCGAGAGAGGTGTCACAGATCACGCAGAGGTGTCGCTGTCGGCTGGTCAGGCGCTGGGCAATTTCGACCAGCCAGGTGATATTGCGTTGTCGCTCGACTACAAAATTCAGCATTTGCTGGTGGATGAGATGCAGGATACTTCCATCAGTCAGTACGACCTGTTGAAGAAAGTGACCGCGGGGTGGACTGCCGATGACGGGCGCACCATATTCTGCGTTGGCGATCCGATGCAGTCGATTTACCGTTTTCGCAATGCGGAGGTTGGTGAGTTTCTACTTGCCCGTCGCAAAGGTATCGGCGACATCAAACTTGAGTCGTTGTTGCTCCGGCGAAATTTTCGTTCCGGAGAAAATCTGGTTCACTGGTTCAACACGGTATTCGACCAGATCATGCCGTTACAGGATGACATATCAGTTGGCGCAATTTCATACGCGGAGTCAGTGCCGGTCGAGGTGCATTCCGGACAAGGTGAGCACCACGTTTATCCACTGTTCGACGTGAGCATAGAAGAGGAAGCGGGTAGATGCTCGCAGGTTATTCAGCATTGCCTTTCTCAGAACACGGACGATGATGTCGTCCTTCTGGTAAGAAGTCGTACCCAGCTAACAGTGCTGTTGCACGAATTGCGCAGAGAAAATATAACCTACCAGGCCGTCGAAATTGACCGTCTTACTGACCTGCCGGAAATTATAGATGTGCTCGCACTGACGCGGGCATTGTGCCATGAATCGGACCGGTTGGCGTGGCTCGCACTTTTGCGTGCACCATGGGTCGGCCTTTGCTGGCAGGATATACACAAGCTGGTGCGGAACGATCATAAGAGCACTATTCCTGAGCTCTTGCACGATGTGGATAGAGTTGGCGGCCTGTCAGGCGATGCCCGCGCCCGGGTACAAAAATTCGTAACGACTATTAACGAGTTCAGGGGCCGCAAGGCCGACGTGTCCTTGCGTGATCGTATAGAGCTTGCATGGTTTGCGTTGGGTGGCCCATCGCTGTTGCATGACGAGGAGCAACTGGAAAACATTTATCGGTATTTTGATGTTCTCGACAAACTGGAAACCGCAGGCACGCTTGAGGATGTACGCGAACTTGAGAGCCTGCTCGATGACGAGCGAGTATCGAGCAGCACAAAGCGGGAATGCAGGCTGCAAATTATGACGATGCACAAGGCGAAAGGATTGCAATTCGATCATGTGATTCTGTTTGCGCTTGGCCGAGTGACCCGCGGCGGCAGCAAAGATGTTTTGAGCTGGCTTTATGTACCGGACGAGTCCGGAAAAAATGACATGATCATCAGCCCGGTCGGACCACGAGCAGAGTTGGAACATGATCCGTTGCATCAATTTATTGCGGCAACCGATAAAGACAAGGAACAACTTGAGCTCGACCGACTGTTGTACGTTGCCTGTACCCGTGCGCGAAAGTCTGTACACCTGATTGGTCATGTCGGACTGTCGACAGATGGGGAATCATTCAAGAGCCCGGATGCACGATCACTACTGATGCGTTTGTGGCCTGCAATCAAAACCGCTTACCAGCAGGAATTCGAACGGACCCGCGATGCTTTGCGTGAACGTGAGGCGGGCGAGTCAGCCGAAAATGAGCAGCTTTACCTGGTCAATCCGGTTTTACGTCGGTTTAGTGACGACTGGCAATTGCCGGTCGCTCCAGGTCTGCCAGGAACCGCAGCTCCGGTTGCAGCAACGGTTGGTGGTGAGGAAAAACAGGTTGAATTTTACTGGGTAGGATCTGCTGCGAGGCACGCAGGCACGATTGTGCACAGATTCTTGCAGCGCATCAGTGATGGACGAATTTCAATGGATAGTTCCAGCGTTACGTCTCTGCGACCGGTTAGCAGGAAATGGGCGCGTAACCTCGGTGTCGGTGAAGAGCATCTGGATGAAGTTTGCAGTCGAGTCGAGGCCGCATTGAGCGGAATCATTAATGATGAGAAAGGACGTTGGGTGCTGTTTGGTGACGGGAAAGCGGAGTTGCCGGTCAGTGGACTGGTCGATGGTCACGTCGAGTCCATAGTCATTGATCGGATACGTATTGACGAAGAGGGCGTCCACTGGATAGTGGACTACAAGACGAGTTCCCATGAGGGAGGCAACCTCGCTGGCTTCCTGCAGCAAGAGGCCGATCGATACCGACCGCAGCTCGAAAAGTATGTGGCGTTGTATAGCCATCTCACCGATGCGCCGGTTAAAGCGGCGCTGTACTTCCCGCTCTTGCAGGAATTTTGTGAGATACCGATCAGGATTCGCGGCTGAAGCCGCTTCCACAGATCATCTTAAAACTAGCAGGAACGAACTTACTGGCGCTTTACTGTGGG